>CAYYTZ010000006.1:0-22940 GCA_964474735.1 uncultured Gammaproteobacteria bacterium
CACATCATAAAAGTTGCCGCTCGAATATGATCACATATAATTTCTTTGGAAGTGTCGCCGTGCGTTGTGGCCAGAGTATTGATTTTATCCATGATCGGCACGAATAAATCTGTTTTATATACCTCATCTAAACCGTTAAACACCGCCGTAATGCGTTCCAAGCTCATACCAGTATCAACATTCTTCTGTTTTAATAGTTCATACTTTCCTTCGACAGTTTTATTATATTGCATGAAAACATCATTCCAAATTTCCACATATTTTCCGCAAGAACAACTAGGCTGGCATTCTGGACCACATTTTTCTATACCAACATCATAAAACATTTCGGAATCAGGGCCACACGGACCGGTAACACCAGCCGGACCCCACCAATTTTCCGATTTGCCGTAATAATAAATATGTTCGGGATGAATGCCTAGGCTTTTCCATAGTTCGGCTGATTCTTCGTCACGTGGTGCATCAGCATCACCGGCAAAGACACTAACCGACAGCCGATCAACTGGAATTCCTAACCACTCCGGGCTGGTTAAAAATTCATAGCTCCAAGTAATGGCGTCTTTTTTAAAATAATCTCCGAGCGACCAATTACCCAACATTTCAAAAAAAGTTAGATGCCAGCGGTCACCCACGGAATCAATATCTCCAGTCCGAACACACTTCTGATAATTAGTTAAACGCACACCGGCTGGATGCGGTTCACCCATTAAATACGGCACCAACGGATGCATACCCGCAGTGGTAAACAACACTGTGGGGTCATTATCTGGAATAAGCGAAGCTGATCCGATTTTGGAATGCCCTTTACTGGCAAAGAAACCTAAATATTTTTGGCGTAATTCTCGTGATGTTATCATGGGCGTAGTGTAATGAATTTTTACTATTTAGACAAGCAGCTCACGAGCTGTAATAACTCCGCCGCCTAACACTTGATCACCATTATAAAAAACTGCAAACTGTCCTGGCGTAACGGCGCGCGCTGGCTCGGCAAATTCTATGTGATTGCCAATAACTCGGCATTTTACATCCGGCGAACGATAACGAATTTTTGCCGAGCATTCAAATTCTTCGGCCGGCCGCACCCCACTTACCCAGTGTTCCTCAGCAAAAGTACACCAACTTGAAAGCAAACTTTTATCATTCGCTCCCTGGCAAATTATTAATGTATTATCGGCTAAACGTTTTTCTACGACATAATAAGGGCCCGTACCGCCAATTTCCAACCCTTGTCGCTGACCAATGGTGTAATACGCCAGCCCTTTGTGTTGTCCCATTATCGTGCCATCGGTTAAAATCATTGGTCCGGGTTCGGCCTTAACATATTGTTTTAAGAAAGTCTGAAAATTTATATCACCAATAAAACATAAACCCTGACTGTCTGGTTTATGCGCTACTGGTAGTTTAAAATCCTGGGCCAGTTTTCTGACTTCCGACTTTTGTAAATGCCCGATTGGAAATAAAATCTTAGCCAGCTGTGTCTGATTTAAATGATAGATAAAATACGACTGATCTTTATTTGGATCCACGCCTTTTAGCAGTTGCCATGATGCTGCGTTGGGCGCGCTCGGGCGCAACTCGCCGACCCGGGCGTAATGACCGGTGGCAATTTTTTCAAAACCAAGGGCCAACGCCTTGTTTAGGAATGCTAAAAATTTAATTTGGGTATTGCATAACACATCTGGGTTTGGAGTGCACCCCGCCTTTATCTCTTCTAAAAAATACTGAAACACTTTAGTCCGATATTCTTTTTCGAAATTAATACTTTGAAATGGAATCTTTAGATGTGCACAAATTGCCTTAACATCTTTCATGTCGTCTTCCCACGGACAGCGGTCATGTTTACCACGATACATCGCCTCGGCTTCATCGGACCAATTCTTCATATAAAACGCTTCCACTTGATACCCTTGTTGTAACAAAAGTGCCGCGGAAACGGCTGAATCGACACCTCCGCTCATGGCCACGGCTACGGTATTGTTCTTCGTTTGATGCTGTGCTATAGTCATACCCGATTTAGACTATGGCAAAAAATACCTATAAACTCAAGTCAGGCTTAGCCCAAATGCTCAAAGGTGGAGTAATTATGGACGTGGTTACGGCTGAACAAGCGCGCATTGCCGAAAAGGCCGGTGCCTGTGCCGTGATGGCTTTAGAGCGGGTTCCTTCGGATATTCGGGCGGCCGGTGGTGTGGCTAGGATGAGCGATCCGGTTTTGATTAAAGCTATTATGCAGGCAGTTTCAATACCGGTAATGGCCAAGGTGCGCATTGGTCATGAAGTTGAGGCGCAAATTTTAGAAGCGATGGGCGTGGATTATATTGATGAATCGGAAGTGTTAACTCCAGCTGACCCGTTCAGTCACATTGCAAAAAATCGTTATGCCATTCCATTTGTTTGTGGGGCGCGTAATTTGGGTGAAGCGTTACGTCGCTTGAATGAAGGCGCCGCGATGATTCGGACTAAAGGTGAAGCTGGTACCGGTAACATTATTGAAGCAGTACGACATATTAAAACTATTAATGAAGAAATTGCCGCTTTACGAAAAATGTCTTTTACGCAATTGAAAAAAATGTCCACTGTAATGCGTGTACCGGTGGAACTGGTAGCGGAAGTAAAAAAACTTGGTCGTTTGCCAGTAGTGAATTTTGCGGCAGGTGGAATTGCCACGCCGGCTGATGCGGCTTTAGCTATGCAATTAGGGGTTGATGGCGTTTTTGTTGGCAGTGGAATTTTTAAATCAAGTAATCCAGCTAAGCGAGCGCGCGCCATTGTGGAAGCAACTACACACTATCAGGATGCAAAAATATTGGCCAAAGTATCGACAGATTTAGGTGAGCCGATGCCTGGTTTAGAGATTACCGAAAACATTACTAAATTAGCTGAACGTGGCTACTAAACAAGCAGTGGTGGTTGGTGTGTTGGCGCTCCAAGGTGATTTTTTGGAACATTTTTTAGTTCTGCACAAGTTAAATGTGGCGGCTAAGCTGGTAAAAACCATTGCTGACTGTAAAAAAACCGACGGTTTAATTTTACCGGGCGGAGAAAGTACCGCCATCGGTTTGCAGTTACGCGAAAACGGTTTGGGCGCCTGGTTACGAACAGCTATTATTCAAAAAAAATATCCGGTTTATGGCACTTGCGCCGGTAGTATTTTATTAGCTAAACGAGTTGATTCGGAATTTAGTCTGAAAGTAATGGATATTACGGCTAGTCGCAATGCTTACGGTCGCCAGCTAGATTCGTTTGATGAGCCAATTGAATCAATTTTATTTAAAGGTTTACGTGGCGTATTTATTCGCGCACCCCGGATCACCCAAATTGCTAAAACTGTTGAAATGCTAGCCACCCACGGTCATGATAAAATATTAGTTCGTCAAGAAAATATGTTAGCTGGCACCTTCCACCCGGAATTGACTGGAGATTTGCGCGTGCATAAATATTTTTTTGAAATGGTTAAAACTTATACTCAGCGTTAGTTTGGCATTTTTTGGCTATTGGCTGGTTCTGGTATTATTTTGTTGAATTGTATATTTTTTATTTTGACGCTGCGCCAATTACGTCACTAATCCTACCACCGATAATTCGTCAATACCCAATTGGCTAAACGTTCGGATTCATTAAACCGATCCGAGGAAGTAGCGGCACCTAGCACTACAGAAATAACTGCGTGATCCGCTTCGTTAAAGCGCATCGCTAGACAATAACCGGCTTCATCAATGTAACCAGTTTTACTGCCGGTAATATCTAAATTGCTAGTCGCAAAAAGCTGATTGGTATTGGCAAAATCATGAAAAACGCCGGTATTTACTGTGGTAAAACTGTAATAAGCCGTTTGACTGACGGTGGTTAAATTTTCATCAACTAAAGCTTGCCGCATAAATTGAGCGTAATCATAAGCAGTTGAATAATTTTCTACCACCAAGCCAGACGGATCGGCAAAAGTGGTATCAGCTAAACCGAACTCAGCGGCTTTGGCATTCATTAGTTCCACAAAATCACTTACCGAATATCCGGCTTCGCCCACTAAAGCGTAAGCTGCGTTATTCGCCGAACCAATTACCATGGCATATAATAAATCACGATTTGTCAGCTGCTCGCCCTCCGTTACATATAACCTGGCTCCAATTTGATCATAGCTACTGTGGTACGTCACAACTTTATCCAGATCAATCCCCTGTTCTAATAAAACTGCCGCCGTCATTAGCTTGGTTAGCGATGCCAATGACCGCTGCGCATGAGCAGATTTTGCATACAACACTTCTCCCGTGGCGTCATCAATTGCTACGGCTGCCGTAGCCGCCAGACTACCAAAAGTGGCGGCGGGATCAATTAACTCTGGTGCTAATAATTCGGTTGTATCATCGGCTACTACTATATCCGAATGCGGGAAAGCCCACGCCGCGGTAACTACACCGGTGGTTTGATTTAACCATGATGGAATTTTTTCCCACGTCGCGGTTGTGTTATCAAAATAATAAAAAGATCGTTCGTAAGTTAAATCGACGGGCGTGAATTTATACGATAACCAAACCGCCTGATTGAGCACGCCACTATTGCTTTGCTTAATAGTATATGAAGTAACTTTTGATACCTCATTTAACTCTGCGGGCAGAGCGGCACTATTCTTCTTCCGACGCAACCAAACTGTCACCGGTTCCGAAAAAGTAGCTGGCGGAATGCCTAGAGCAGTTTTTCCCAAGGTGATTGTATAACCACGCTCAATGGTTGCTGCATCAAGCCGGACTGTGGTTTGTTTGGTTTTGGCTAATCCCGAACCTGGCAATACAATATAGCCAATCAACCCAACCAGCGCGACCAGCCATAATTGTTTTAACAATTTATTGCGCCAATTTGCCCGGACCATTCGGATCGTAGCCATTATCCACTTCGTTGCCATCCAGATAACCATCAACATCAGTATCCGCCACAGTTGGATTCGTTTTATATTGAAATATTTCTAAATAATCATTTAGACCATCGGCATCCGTATCGCTCAAATTTATATCTGTATTGTAACGTTTTTCGTCAATATCACGAACTCCATCTTCATCGGTATCAAGATCTTGTAACGGAATATTGATCGCATTGGCATTATTGGTTGAATTGTTGGCGTTACCAGAATTTCCGGCCGGATCTATTGTGTAATAAATCCAAATTCCACCGCCAATCAACGCACTTAATACAACAATCGTCACAATGACTAATATAATTTTCTGCCGCCCCGACAAACCGGTCCGTTTATAAAGATCAATCGTTGCTTTGTCGGCCATTACCGCTTTTGTTGGCATTATCGGTGGTAGCCCCTTTGGCAATTTTGGCAGCGCCCCACTATCCCCAGTGGCAGTTTGAGGATTTGCCACCGGAGCAACTGGCTTGATTGGTGCCTGTGGAACATTTTCAAACATAATAAAAGTATAGCATAACTTGGCTTATTACGGTATACTATTCTCATGCTCAAGGAATTAAAATTAACGCAAAAGATCTTTTTCATAGTTATTATTATGCTCTTCTTGGTTCTCAATTCTTGGGCATTTACCCTAACAACTGTTTTAGATTTTAGGGATAGTTTTTCCAACATTCGTCAATATTCATTGCCCAGCGTTGTTACTACTTCAAAACTCAAAGATCATGTGCATATTGCTTTACTAGCGGTATACAATTATATCGCGACTGGTAATGAAAATAGTAAAACCGCCTATCAAACTGAATTTACAGCAGCAATTCAAAATGAGTATGAGTTATTCCAACTTTCAAAGACCGCCACGGATTTTGCTTTCACCCAACAGTTTAATGATAAGCTTTTGGCTATTTATTCGGCGGCGGATGAATTAGTTCAACTATACGAAAATAATCCAAACGATCCGGCGGTAAAACAAAAACTAACCGAGTTGAACACGTTGCGTGATAGTTTTAATGCCTTTTTACAAACCGAAATTACCGCACAGATTAGCACGCAAGTTGACGAGGCAAATACTTCCATAACTGATACAGTTCAGTTGATTGAATATTATTTGATCGGCGTGGGAATATTAGTTATTTTGATAGTAATATTTGCCATTCGCTTTATCTCCAATAATATTACAAAACCGGTTGGAGTGCTGACGGAAGCAGCGCAATTATTTGGCAAAGGACGCTTCAAGAAAATTAATATCGAACGACGCGATGAATTAGGTTTATTTGCGCAAACCTTTAACAGTATGGCCACCAATATTCAAGCCAGCCAAACTGCTTTGCAAGAAGAATTAACCAAAACTAAAGAGTTAGATCGACAAAAATCGGAATTTTTGTCCATTGCGGCACACCAATTACGCACCCCCATGTCTGGTATTCGCTGGGCCGCCCAAATGATTTATGATGGTGACATGGGTAAATTAAACGAAGAGCAAAAGCATCACCTGGGCAATGCTTTAGAAAATATGTCTCGCATGGTTGGATTGATTAATGATTTACTTGATGTAACCAAAATTGAAGAACAGAAATTTAACTACAAATTTGAAAAACATAATTTAGTCAGTATCGTGCGTGAACAAATAGCTGAGTTAACCACGTTGGCAAAAGAAAATAATATAACCGTAGAACTTACTACAGTGCCAACTGATGATATAACGCTGCTGGTCGATAAAGAAAAAATCTCATTAGCTATGAACAATCTAATTGATAACGCTATTAAATACTCGCACAAAGACGGAAAAGTGGAAATTCATTTGGCGGCAGCTGCGACCGGTATATGCGGTTATGTGCGTGATCATGGTCTTGGTATTCCCAAAAAATTACAGACTGAGGTGTTTACTAAGTTTTTTCGCGGATCAAATATTCTTAAAGTCGTTACCGAGGGCAGCGGCTTAGGTCTGTTTTTGGTAAAAGATATTATTGTTAAACACGACGGTAATATTACGTTTAAATCTGAAGAAAACGTTGGAACGACTTTTAATTTCACTCTACCTTACGAACAAAAAACTCAAACCAATCCAATCTCAATAGCGCCGCAACTGATCACGGAAAACGAGACTGAACCAATTTAGCTATATAATCGAATTCAATATTAATTGAAGTTCCAGCAGTGTACTGCTGAATTGTGGTGTGCTCAAATGTGTGCGGAATAATATAAACTATCACCTGGTTTGGTTGGATAATTGACGCAATGGTTAAATTTACGCCATCAATTGTTATAGAACCTTGTGGCACAATGGCTGCTGATAATAGCTCCACTAGTGCAATGGTTAAGCGCGTGCCGCTAGTTGATTGCTCTAGCGCGATAACCTGACCAACGGCATCGATGTGACCAGTTACTAAGCTGCCGGAAATTTTTGTTTGTAAAGTTAACGGGGCTTCACAATTTAACAGCTGCCCGACTTGCCAATTATCTACAGTGGTGACAGTTCTAGTTTGCGGCATGAATTCAACCGTCAACGCTGAATTTGTAATACTTTCAATGGTTGAACAAATACCATTTAATAAAATACTATCCCCTGCTTGATACTGCACGTTTTTTGGCAGCGTCACAGTTACTCGTAGATTATCTGCCCTGGCCGTTAGCTCTATTATTGTAATGATGTCTTGAACGATTCCGGTAAACATAAGCGAATTTTAACTATATCTTCAGTAATTTGATTTTTTAAGTCTGTTGGCGTCGCAAACTTAACATTCTGACGAATAAATTTAATTCCTTCAATACAAACGTTTTGCGCAGGAAAATGGCCGGTCCAATCTAGTATATGTGCTTCCACTTGAGCTTCTTGCTCACCAAAACTAACGGCTGGTCCAACAAAAATAGCTGCCGGTAGCGGTACGGACTGATAGCGTACATAACCCGCATACACGCCGGGTTCAATTGGCTCGGTCAGCTCTAAATTGATGGTGGGATAACCAAGCTCTGTTCCACGACCCCGGTGGGCTTTAATTTCCCCAATTATTCTAAACAAATTACTTGCGCTTGGTTTTTAATTCAGCGTGCACGGCCTTCCAATGTGATTTCAAATCGCGCTTCAGAGCCTTAACCGTGTGACGACCAACTTTTTTTTGTGCTACTGCCTCGTCAATTACTTGCTCGACAATTTCATTGTATTTTTTTTGCGTCATGTCCTTGGCGGCGCTAACTTTATGAGCAATTTCTTTAGACAAACTAGCTACAGTTGTTTTAATTTTTTTGGCTGCACTTTTACCAGCTGGTGTTTTGGTAAAAAAATACGCTGCTGCCCCAGCAGCCAATACAGCGGCTAAAGTAGTGCCAACGGCTATTTTAGAAACTACTTGTCGAACCGATTTTCGTTTTTTCATAATTGTTATATTAATCAATTGTAAATCTAGTATAGTCTAAAGCTCAGTACTTTGTCCACTGCTGGGTATAGTAGCCTCATAGAAACGTTTGTGTAAAACTGCCTCTAAGGCTGTGGCTTGTGTCATTTCACCGTGCGTGATAAATATTTTTGGTTTACTTGGAGCAGTCGCTAACCACTCCAGCAATTTTGGTTGATCAGCATGAGCGGAATATGCCCCAATGGCGCGAATTTTTGCTCCGACTCGTATTGTCTCACCATCAATTACCACTTTCTTTTCTCCGTCCAGTAATTGTCGGCCTAATGACCCGGCTACTTGATAACCAACGATTAATAATTGCGTTTTACTATCGGCTAAATAGTTTCTGGTATGATAACGGATACGACCACCTTGCAACATACCAGAACCGGCCATAATTACTTTTGGCGCTTTAACATGCAAAATGGAGCGAGATTCTTCTACTGTGCTGGTAAATTTAAGTCCATTAAACTTAAAAATATCGTCACCTGATTCTATTAAATACTGCGTTTCCTGATTAAACCACTGGTTATATTTAGGATAAATTCGCGTGGCTTTAATGGCTAAGGGACTATCAATAAAGATGGGCACCGCCGGAATATCTTTATGCTCAACTAAATCGTTAAGTTCGTATAGTATTTCTTGGGTTCGTTCTAAAGCAAAAGCTGGAATTAATAAAATACCGTCCATTTGAACCGTTTCATATATTGCCGAAGCTAATAATAATTTACGTTCACGCGCGGCTTCGTGCACTCGGCTGCCATAGGTTGATTCTATCACTAAAACATCACAGGCTGGTAATGATTCTGTTGGCTTTAATAACGGTACGGGCGGATTACCCAAATCTCCAGAAAATACTATGCTTTTCCCACCGGCTTGTAAACGAATAAAAGCGGAGCCAAGAATGTGACCGGCATCAAACCACTCTGCTGTAATACTGCCCATTTTTTTTACTTCATGATAGTCAATTCCACTAAATAACTTGGCCGTGGCCTGAACATCCTCTGCGGTATACAGTGGTGGATAGCCTGCCAATTCAGCGTCTAATTGAATAACATGTGCACTGTCTTCGAGCATTAAGAAAACAAAATCTAAGGTGGCGTGGGTGGCAATAATTTTTCCAGCAAAGCCTTGCCGAACTAAGCGTGGAATTCGTCCGCAATGATCAATATGGGCATGCGTAATCAAAACATAATCAAGTTCCGTAGGATCAAAGGGGAATGGATCATAGTTTGTATTATCAGTAAATTGCTCGCCTTGCACCATGCCGCAATCAACTAACAATTTTGTTGATTCATGTTCCACTAAATAACATGAGCCCGTCACCATTTGGCAAGCTCCAAAAAAAGTTACCTTCATTTGGCCATTGAATAATAAGTTCCTATATAATGAGCAAACTGACGAATCGCCTTTGAACGATGATCATAGCGCTGTTTCTCGGTAATTGACATTTGTGAAAACGTTAAATGATCTCCGTTCGGAATAAAAATATTATCATACGGCATTTTAGCTTTACGCTTTCCGCGCAGCTGCATAATCAAACGGCCGCGACAGATTCCCCGAAATACTTTTACTGGCGCTTTGGCCGAAGCTTTATAAGCCACGTAACTGCAAAAATAGGCGCGAGCACCGGGCTTAACAAGGCGGAATAAACCCTTAAACCCTAAAGTACGAAATGCGAACTTGGCATAGGCACCGGGAAAATTTTTGTAATCCACAAAAAAAATGCCAGTATCATCTACTAACACCGGACGCTTAATTTTGGCAAAGGCTTTATTGGCTTTATCGCGCACAACCGTGGCAATACTCAAATCCTTAACTTCAGGAATATCAATGGCTTGGTGACGCACAGCTATGTTATACTGGCGCAGTACCGCCTTAATTTCTAGGGCTTTTTGTGCATTGCTTGTAACTAGGGTAATGACCGGAGCCTTCATACCTCTAACGACTGGCTACAACCCTGACAAAACCCCAAAGCCACTCTGGTTTTACCAATCCCTAAATTGTATTGGCCATATTCTTTACCGGAAAAAAATACAATATAAGTTGAACGATGTGACTGCTTGATCGTTAATGTTTCTCCGGTTTTGAGCGCAATTATTGCTTTGGCGTTATCCGCTGTAACTAAAGCTGGACCACGATCTATCTTTACTTTTACGATTGTATCGGCGGGTAACACCACATGATTAATCATAAAAATTGTATTGTTCAAAGCCACGCCGATGCCGTACTGAAAAGTACTGCGAGTGACGCTTTGAAAATATCCAGTACTGCCCAATGGCGTCGCAACAATTACTCCATCGCCCAGCAATCCCCCGCCATAATTCTCTCCATTAAGATAAAGCCGATAGCGCAAACCAGTATTGATATTACCGTGAGCAACTAAAATGTCGTTAATGCCATAGATGGTTTTGCCATGGACGGTAGTTTCTAATATCGGCAATTCTGTTAAACTATAATGTCCTTGTGCTAACAAATTCATGATGGTTGTTCGATTAGCTTCGGCACAAGCCGGACAGACTCGACTTTGTCTAATCATGACTTTTGGCACACCAGAATAATGTTGCTCGGCAAATAGCAATGTTCCATCGCCCCCATAACACAGCACAAACTCCGGTTTTGTTTTTACCAAGGTAAAATCACGTCGATGATGTCTGCGAATATAGTTCGCTAAGGCTTGCTTTTGTAGACCAACAATCGCAACTTTCATTGGCATAGTATAACATTAATCGTAAATTTCTTCACGTTTTTCCCGCATATAGGCAAACCAATCTTCAAAAACATCAACAATTAATTTAAAAGGCGCTTCAATAATGATATCTAGAAAAAAGACAAATACATTAATTTTGGAAAAATTAACTGATAACCACCGTCCAGCTCGTACAATGGGAATTGTAAAAAAATCAATAATAACACTGAACAATCTATCGCGGCGATCCAGCACAACCAATTCTTTAGCCAACTGTCGAACCCGTAATCCAAAAAAACTAACCAGAGTTAAAAAAACTACGAACAATAAAATACCTAACCAATTGAAATTAAATGCTGACAGTATTAAGCCTAAGCCGCCAAATGAAATAACAAAAGCAGCTAAATAAAGCGTGCGGAAAACAAAGGCTAAAAACCAGCCTTGTTTAATTTTTGGACGCACCCTATAGATAATCTCTTTACCTTCATAAACGTAAACTAAATCTTTGATTCCCTCAATAATTTTAAGAGTATTTTCCTTGGCTGGAATATGAACCGCTAAAGCAATAATAAATAACAATAATGGGTGGAATACTACGTTTATCGCTAAGGGAAATGTATTTAAGTGCCCCAGAATTATATAATCATAAGGTAGTTCAATAATCAAAGCCAACATCATTTTGGTAATAAATATATAAATAATGCTGCGCAAACTGGTACGACGTAATTTAATTTTAATTTGTTTATATTTTGAATTGGTCGCTTCATCAATATCTTCGGCCAATTTTTCCGGATTTTGCATTGCTGCCATTGGATCACTGCTTTTTTTTAACCAATCAGACAAGATCACAAACAATATATTTACCCGTTTCATTTGTCTAACTAAACGATCCTGTAGTGGATGTTTAATTTGATCTAAAATAGTTTGTCGGACATTCAAACTATTACGCGCCACCCGATTAAGCGTATCTTCTTTACCATCTGTCCAATCCGGGTAAAAGAATTTTAACAAATGATAGCTAGTTAAATCGACGTCGTATTGTAGATACGATTTAAGTACCGCCGTGTATATTTGTACTTTCCGTTCATCTTCAGTTATTTTCTTGGATAGAATATCAACTCGGTCGAGCATCGTTAAATACACAAACTCCGTCATGGCTTGCTTGTGATACGAAAAAGCTAAAAGCTCTTCAATCTCACACGCTAACATGGTTAAACTCCACTCAAAGGTTTCTTCACGAGCGCGGCCATCCAGTGGCGGAATAGCTTTATTTAAAAACCGGGCATATTTGGTTAACGTTTTTCCAATTATCTCAACTGATGCTTCTGGTAAAGTATTATTCCGAATGTAACCACCCCGAATCAATTCCGTGACTAGCGGTTTGGCAATCGACGCTGGGTCGACACCGGGCAAAAAACGACGCTTCAATATTCGAACAATGGCGGTTTTTACCAATAAATGTTCCTCTTTATAATCTAAGGCATTACGGATTTTTTCATACACAAACGCCACCCGACTGATGGCTTCGGTTATCTTATATTTCTGTTGATTAGCGACCTCTTCTTTGAGTTTCTGGTCCTTTTGCGAGCTACGCACCAACCGTTGAACGGCGACTGGAATAGTAAACTGTGCAATCGACATAGTGCCAACAGAATAACAGATTTTTTAGTTTTTGTCTAGTGGCGCGGATAACTCTGGATCGTTCTGTTTTATCCATTCCCAGATAATTTCCAAGTGGTCAAAAGCCATTTCCTTTTCTGCCGGCAACGCTGTCAGATCAAACCAACATAGCTCTGTTACCTCGGATTGATCGAGTTCAGTCTTGATTTGTTTAATGACGTGCGCGGCAAAAACAAAACTGATATTTTGTCTATCATCGCCACGACGTATTGGACTATCCAGTACAGTAATCAATTGATCGACAACACAACTATAACCTGTCTCTTCCAGCACTTCACGCATAACCGCTTCTAGAGCAGTTTCATCACGTTCGACATATCCGCCGGGAACAGCCCACTTACCACCTTCTCTTAAGGTTAGCGCCCGTTTAGTCAGCAGCACCTTATTGTCTTTAACAATAACTGCATCCACGACCACGTGACGTAAATTAGCCACGCGGTCATTTTCAAATTTACAACTAATCATTTTATTCCAAGGTATTCAAACGACTGCGGGTAATGGCATCAGTCTTACCACTGGTGGTAATTAATTGATCGGCTTGATACAACGCTAAAGCCTCTTCGGTTGTGTTGTCGAAGGTTGTGTCTGGCTCATCAGTAAAATAGCCATATTTCTGCAGCCGTTTTTCTAAAGCCAATACCTGGTCATCTACTGATCCATTGGATAATTCTTTGGTGAAACCCACCCGAATGATTATGGCATTATTCTTAGTGGCTTTCTTGCCCGTTGAATTTTTTACAGTGACTTTATAATTACCAGCGTTGTACCCCTCCGGCACCGTAACAGTCAGCAAACCAGATCCACCAAACTCAACATTGGCCATACGCTCATTTCCAAACCAAACTTTAGCTGATGCGGTAAATTTACTGCCAGTAATAGTTATGGTCTGTTCTTTATTATTAGAGATATAGCCCGGCGTGACCGCAGAGATTAAGGTATGACCTTTTGTCACCTGCACCGCTTTAGCTTTTTTTACAGAATTGCCGTCTGGTCGTTTTACCGTGACACTATACTCACGAGGATTCAATCCAGCGGGCACAGTGGCAGTTATTTTTGTACGACTTTCAACGACTACATCATTCAAAACGTGATTGCGTAACTTAACTATAGTTGTTCCAGCCAATTGAAAACCAGTACCATGAATTGTGATTGTACGATTTTTGTTATTGGCTAAACTAGCAGGATTAACTTTTGAAATAGTTGGTTCGTCACCAAGCAACCAGCCAGCTAAATCGGTTAGCAAATTAGCTTTGGTGGCGTCGCCGGAATCGTTAATTTCTTCCACACCAAATGATAAGAATACCGCTCGATAATTACTGTCTTGCACGCGCACACCAGCTACTTTATCTGTAGTTTGACCATGTGGGTAAGCAAATATTGCTTCAACTTCATCACTGGCAGTATCGATTTGTAACTCATCACCGGAATACATAGCATGCGTTCCATTCCCCTCCAGGTTATACGTATCAATGTTATAGCTGTCTCCAGCAAAGTCTGACCCGGCCATCCCAGTTATCGTTCCCGGTTGGCTAACGGTTGAGGCATAATTCACATGTAAATAATTCCACAAAAAATCTGTTGGCGTAGGCGAAACATTGCCGGCAGCAAACGATTCTGATGAAAGTAAAACATTCCCTCCATTATCCATGTATTCCTGCAAAGTCGTACTATCGCCGTAGGAGAAGGTTGAATTTATCACTACAACCATTGGGAATAACTCTAAGTCCGCGGCTGTAGGATAACCATGATGGGTAGCATTCCAAACTAAACTGTCGTAACCTGCCGTGTCTAACGCTGTGGCCACAGCTTGGCCAGCACTGACGCAAAATGCCGAGTAGCCAAAATCTAACCCTTCCACTGCCGTGTCATAACAATAACCATCATCATCTAGCACTAACACATCCGGTAAATCACTAACCCAGAAACTAGATTCCTCGGTGGTGGCTTCGCTGGTATCTTTGTCGGTAACTGTAACTTGCACTGTGTATTTACCAGCCGCGGCATTCTTTGGAATCTTGACCGGATTTGACTCAATTGTAATTTGAGGGAAATACCAAGTCCACATAGCTGTGCCAACTACATTATCTGGAAAATCTCCAGACATTCCGGTAACGGCAACACCATCAGGATCAGTTACAGCGTAGCTGATAGAAATGTCATGAGATTCACGATCGTAACTAGTAGGTGCGGCCCAAATGGTTAATTTATTACCGGGCTCAAAATAATTGGCTGATAAAATTCCGCTCGTGATAGAAGTGTCTTCACCCAGCAGAACGACACCATCTTCTGGTATCGAAGTATCTGTGGATGTAACATTGTAGAGTGATACGCCAACGCTTTCGGCGTGTACTGTGTCATCTAAAATGGCAATTTGATATGTTGTTGCATCGTAATTTACCGGATCAGCGGTGACAGTAGCTAAACCAGTTGTAGCATTAGCGGTTAACGTGACGGTAGCCAAACCATTGGCATCAGTGGTTGATGAACTGGCAGAAAGCGTTCCACGGGTAGTTGTCCAATTGATTGCTTCGCCAACAATTGCGACATTACTAGAATTGCGCAACGAAACAGTCAAGACAGCAGCGCTAGAATTATCAGAAATAATATTACTGGCATCGGCATAAATATACGCCTCAGTTGTACGAGTATTAGTGGAACTTAAGGCGTTAACCGAACCATAGCCGGAAACATAATCAGGGCCAGATATGAAACCAAAATCTTCTGTGGAGGTTTCTATAATATGACGAACTGTTTTAGCGTCTGTTGTGCTAGACTTCTGCATTACTAAAGCAGCTAAACCAGCGACGTGTGGTGAAGCCATAGAGGTACCGGAATATGCAGCATAAAGATTTCCCGGAATAGATGAAAGAATATCTACGCCCGGAGCCATGACATCGACTTTACCCCAATTAGACCATTCGGCTTTATAACCATCTTCATCATAGGCGCCAACCGACACAACGCTACTATAAGCGGCCGGATAAGATGGAGCGGAAAAACTTGATGAATTACCAGCGGCTGCCACAACTAAAACATTATTTGTTTCGGCGTAATCAATAGCCGACTTTATTGTATTCGAAGCCATGGAAGAACCTAGGCTGAGGTTAATAATATTTGCACCTTCGTCTACCGCATAGCGAACACCATCGGCAATAGTACTATCAAAACCATAACCAGATGAATCAAGCACCTTTACTGGCATGATTTGAGCTGACGGCGCTACACCACGCACACCGACAGTATTATTTTCTGCAGCAATAATTCCGGAGACGTGTGTCCCATGACCGTACTCATCTTGCGGATCATGATCTGGTGTAACGGCAGTATACAAACTGCCGATGAAATCATAACCATAATAATCATCCACAAATCCATTACCGTCATCATCAAGGCCATTGCCTGGAGTTTCGACGACATTAACCCAATTATTCGCGTCCAGATCTTCATGATTATAATCCACCCCGGTATCCACAACGGCTACAATAATCCCACTACCCGTCGCCGCATTAGTTGTGGCGGCATCACCGGCCTGAATATCCGTCCAACCCCAAGAAGTTTCTTGTCCCAACACATGATAAAGACCATCTGGTTCAGCATATTCAACATCATCTTGCTGTTTCCAATATTCTACTGCATCGGCCACTGAAGTATTAGCTTCAATTGGCACCATTTCTACAGCTCGCCCGGCATGTTTTACTAATATGTGATCACTGGCGAAAGTTGCGGTATCGTCAGTTACCCAATCAGCTGAACGAGCAGAACGCCATTGAGCAGTTTGATTAACAATAGCTGTACTAGCCATCAACTCATTAGGTTGAGCCTGTAAAAAAATTGTCGCTAGCGCTAATAAAGCACTACCGACAACCCAGGATGGTTTTATTTTTTTCATAAATCATTAAAATGATTAAGCTGCTTGTTATTAAAGCATTTTTAGTATAAACCATATATACATCGTGTCAAGAGGTATTGCGATTTAAGACGCAGAGTCCTTCAATATGTGGGGTTCTGGGAAAAAAATTAAATAATTTTGCCTGTTTAATAGTATATTTTGCCAATAACTTCTCTACATCGCGCGCTTGAGTGGATAAATTGCACGATAAATAAATAATTCTCTTCGGCTGAACTGCTAATAACCGTTGCACGACGTCATTGTGTAAACCGGCCCGTGGTGGGTCAATAATAACTATATGTTCCGACGTAATACAATCCAGCATCGCTTCGGCCGCAATACACTTTGTCTGACAACGATCTGGCACACCCAGTGTTTGAATATTCGTTTCGGCCATAGCTATCGCTGACTGATTATTTTCCACTAGCAATACGCCCGAACACTTTTGAATTAACGGTAAGCTAATTGAACCAACACCAGAATAGTAATCAATTAACGGACTAGCCGGGTCGAGCCACTCCCCAATTGTCCGCACGGCTTGTTCAAACATTGGAATATTGACTTGAAAAAATCCTAATGGACTATGACGCAATGGCGTACCTAATACTGTGGAAGTAATATCAATAATGCCGTCTTGATATAAAAGCTCAGTTGGAACTGCGGCCGGACATTTAGGATTAGAATAATACAGTTGAAAACCTTGTAGACCGGCGGTAAGTTTTGGATAAGTTTTTACCGAAATTTTATCTTTTAAAAACAAACCAGCACTAGTTTGTCCGCGTTCATTGGATAAAATGATTAAACTCTTCAAGTGAAAACCGGTGATGCTCTCACTGCGCAGCCAGGCTAACACACCTTGGGCTGTAGTATTAATATTTGCATCTGCTAACACACAGGGTGAAATGGCTTGGCGGCTATGGCTACCACGTCCAAAAAATGCCAAATCCAATTTGTCATCGGTCTGCCATAAACTATATTCAATTTTATTTCGATAGCCAATTTGGCGTGCTAAATCATTAACCAAAGTTAATTTACTCAAATCGTAATGTTCGCGCCAGCTGTAATAAGCATCTCGACCAAGCTGTAATTTCCATTCCGCTTCGGCGGCTGGAGTTAAAACTTGCCATGGACTGCACGACAAATAATGGTCTTCTAAGGGAGCTATCCGCTGTGGCGCTGGTTTAATTACTTGTTCAACTACTCCTTCGGCGTAATCTTTTTTATTGCGCAACAAACGAACCAAAACTGTTTCTCCCGGTAAAACGCCCCAGACAAAAACCACTTTTCCTTCGTGACGCCCTAACCCTTGCCCGCCAAACACTAATTTTTCAATTTTAATTTCCATTTAGTAATGATAAGTTTTACCAGCCGTGATTGTGCAAGCGCGATACAACTGTTCAAGCAAAACAATCTGCGCTAAATCGTGTGAAAAAGTCCACTTGGCTAAAGCCAGTTGGGCATCAGCTTGTTTTATTAGAGTGGGGTCCAATCCGAGCGGACCACCAATAATATAAACTATCGGTTTAGTATGATGTTCTGACCACAATTCCAGTTTAGTGGCAAAATCAGTTGAGGCGTATTCATTTCCATGCTCGTCACAGGCTATGACATAAGCTACCTTCGGTAAAATACGCCTAATCGCCTTACCTTCTTCGGCCAGGACTTTCACTCGCTCATCAATTGAATGAAATGGAACTTGCTTAACAATATGTAACTTTAACTTTGCCCACGGTTGCAAACGTTGAATATATTGAGTTTCGAGGCTTGACCACGAATCAAGCGTCGGTTTTGATACGATAATAAGATGGAATACAAACATAACAGCTTAAATTCAGAATAACATACCATACTTGATTAGCCTAATTATTTGGTGGACATATCTGGACTCGAACCAGAGACCTCTACAGTGTGAATGTAGCGCTCTAACCAACTGAGCTATATATCCAAGCTCGTAAAGCTGGGTTAGTATAACATCTGTTTTAAGTCTTCGCCAAGCCTAAATAATAGCGTTGTCGAGCCTTAGGAAAATGTTCAATCGCATAGCGCAACATGGTTCGCGGCATCGTAGCGGCAAACTCTTTTAGAAAAATTTCTTCGTCAGCCACCAAACAGCGTTTACCAACTTCACGCAGCATCCAACCAACTGCTTTATGAATTAAATCATGCTGATCACGTTGGAGAAAACGAGCAATAAATAACGTTGCTTTTGGATCACCATGCAAAATAAAAGCGTAGGTGGAAATAATAGCAATGCGTCTATCCCAAACTAATCTAGATTTTGCCATGACCTTTAACCGTTTGATTGATTTTTTGGTTGTATATAAATATTCACCTAATATTTTATGAGCAGAAGAATCAACCAAATCCCAATTGTTTATACATTTCGTGTTACGTAAATATAGACGAACAATTTCTCGCTGCTCTGGTGCCGGAGCGTGCTGAAATTTGTCTACCAAAATAAATAACGCCACCAAACGATCTTCGTGCCAGGGTGAATGTAAAAGCTCGATACATTGCGTCAGCGGTAATTTTCTATTTTTTTTGGCGATTTTACGTTGCTCAGGAACCGTTACGCCATGGAACTGGTCCCCTTCCGCATACTCACCTTGGCCAGTTTTAAAAAACCAAGCCGAGGCTTGAGCTTTTTTGGTTGTACCTAATTGCTGCAAAGCGTGCTGAATTTGTTTAACAGTCATAACACGTTCAAAATGTCTGAATTGGTCGGGGATCCGAGAATTGAACTCGGTCTACACCCACCCCATGGGCGCGTACTACCGGTATACTAATCCCCGTAAAATGTACTAATAACCGTCTTCAGAATTTTCTTCCGCTTCTTCTACTATATCTTCTTCCTCAACTAGATCACTGGCATTATCTTTGGTTTCGAATTGAACCCGATATTCGCTAAAGACAGTTCTTAAGGCACCCAAATCTTTGTCTTCCACGATTTTCCGTTTCTGCTTCATCACTTTAATTACCTCACGAATTTTTTTTGGATGATCAACAAAATACTCCATGACCTGTTCACGTTTTTCGTCCGGTACAATATCTAACATCCTAAAAAAAAGATCCTGGTCACGTTTGTTCATTCCTTCAAACGGATCAGTTGGTACAAATTCAGTTTCGTCGGTATTATAGCTATCGTCTAACCATGTATCGTCAAATTGACCCCCCATAATTTTTGCTTGGTTGATTTAGGCAGCTGCCGCTTGAGCTTGTCTCTCTTCAAGCATTTTTAAAAAACGCTCTCGATTGCTAGCACTTGGTTCTTGATCACCATCACTAAGAGCGCTTAAATTCATTGCAGCATTTGCCACGTCATCAAAACGATCACTACCTAGATCAAGCGTAGCAGATTCCTGGCGACGATGTAGTTCTCTCGCGAAAATATCCCCTTTTGATTCACGTCGTTCAGTCATGTTCAATAGATTAAGCTAATTTATTACCTATTGTACTTATCATGAAAAAATTACTTTGTCAAGGGGTGAAGCGAAAAAACTAACAAAATTGCAGATTTTGTTGATATATTTATGTAAATTTAAGCCAGCTCGCCGATCGAACAAAATTAGAGTAAACTAAATACATTAACTATTCATAAAACAAATATGCGTCGTCTTTTACTTGGATTAGTTATTATATGCGGATTTTGTCCAATATTATCTCTAGCCGATACAGTTGAACAGACTGCCAGTCAAGCCACCAATTTAGGCTTATATGGCGGCGAAGTACGCGATATTGCTATAAATGAAACTAACCACACAATATATCTAACTACCTATTCACCAAATGGTGTATTTGTCTCAAATAATAACGGCGTTTCATGGAACGGACTACCTACAGATATTGATTATGGCGAACCACGTGGCATAGAGATTGATCAAACTAGTGGTCGAGTTTATGTTTTGCTTAATCAAGGTTTAATTTATAGTGATGATAATGGCGCATCTTGGGAGACAACGGATGATATTGGATCTTATGGCAATACCCTTTTATTTAATAATGGCACATTAATTGTAGGAAGAACTGATGGTACTGTTAGTGTCAGTACCGATAACGCGGCTAGTTTTATTACGACCACAATTAATGCGGATAAATATGTTAATTCGCTAGCTGGTTCCCCTACTACTGACCAATTTTTTGCAGTTATTTACGATGGTAATAATGGCACTTTAGTTAATACGGTAGACAATGGTGCCACTTGGTCCGAAGTTACTATTGATGATGTTGCCGATTCCTTTAGTGTGGTAGGCGTTGATCCGACTGATGATAACCATATTTTACTTTTAGCTAATGATGAGAATGTGGCTCCTTGGCAGACTTATAACGGTGGCGTTACGTGGGAGCAAACTTCTATAACTGGTACCAATCCAACCGCAGTTTATTTTGATGAAAATACCGGGCGAATTTATGCCGGCACGGCTTATTCTGATGATAACGGGGTGACTTGGTCTAATTTAAACACTACCACTCCAACTAGTCGGGTATCTGGAATAGTTGTACCTGATCCAACGGACTCTAATACTATTTATGGCGCTAGTTTTGCGGCTTTAGCTATTAGTACCGATAGTGGCAACAATTGGATTGATAGTAATACGGGTATTACTGCGGTGATTGTAAAAGATTTAAGTCAATCGCTAGATAAAAATACCGTCTGGGTGGCCACTGGTTCCGGTTTAGCCAAAACGGAAAATTTTACAGCTGATGAACCGACTTGGGAGTTCCCAATATATTATGATTCGTATCCCCAATCGGTTTGGATTAACCCTAATGATGCAAATTATGTTGTGGTTGGTGGTTATGGCGGAGTGTATGTTACCGCGGATGGTGGTGCTACTTGGACAACGGCCACTGGCTGGTCAGCCACCGAAACAGCTTATAAATTAGCTTACGATGCCAGTAATGATTTGCTTTACGCCGCCGGCGGTATTCAAGAAATGAATGCGGCAAAAACTGGCGATGTGTATGTTAGCGCCGATGGTGGCTTAAGCTGGACAGCGTTAAATATTCCTGATGATGCGGCAATTCAAAGTCTAGCTATTACTCCAGACGGAACTGTTTATGCCGGTGCCGGTATAATTAGTATTTCCGGTGCCGGTCCTACTGGCATCTATAAGTATGAGAATGAGACTTGGGAACATTTAGCTGATAGCCCAGAAATGGAAATAACTAGTATAGTAATTGATCCGACTGATGCTACTATTTTATATGCCACGGCAGCAGATTTTAATAGTTATAGTAGTACTATTGCCGGTTTATATAAATCTACAGATGCGGGCGAATCATGGACGCATATCACTGAGGGGTTGAATCATGTATATAACATTCGAACTGTCAGTCTACAATCATCTACTAATAACCTTTATATAGCTGGTTTAGCTACAGACGGAACCGGAGCTGGGGTAATATATAAATCTACCGATGCCGCGACTACTTGGAGTAAACTATATACTGGGCTATCTGGAGAAACCATTAATTATATGATCTTTGATGGTTTAATATCTTGCAACTCTCGTGGTCTTTATGAAATTAAATCAAAAGCTAGTTTAACTTTCAAAATATCGGACAAAACCGTCCAGCCTGGCACCACCGTAACAATTTCTACTACTTTAACTGATAATGCTACGGGGAAGAAACTAAAACACAGAACCGTTTCGCTATATAAGAAATCACAGGGCTCATGGAAAAAAATTGATTCTAAAAAGACTTCGAACCGAGCCAATGTAACATTTACTATTACCGTAAATAAAACCAATCAGTACAAGATACGCTATCAGCCAAAAGATACCGCGCGGGAAGAATACGTCCGCTCAGAATCAGCTACAAAGAAAATTCACGCTAAATAAACTAAACCAGCGGTTTAACATTAATACCAAGCTTTTGTAATGCTGCCGTGATGGCCGCAAAATGCGGTTTCACAATCATGGTATAACTTTTGTCGCCGTGCAATTTAAGTGTAATCACTTGATCGTTGATGCCGAATTTAACTTGCTCAGCCGAAGCTACTTGACTGCGATCGATTAAAAACGTTTAGCCTGGAAAACGTTTAGCCAACAGTACGCCAAGCAAACCAAACATCATGCCGTAGCTAAAACGTGAACCTTGTTCAAAAATTATTCGTTCCGATGTAATGGTTAAATAACTATTACGCACGCTCATCGCGCCTAACCGTTGCAAAACCATTTTGCGTTCAAAAGTGATTTGTTCGTTAGGTCGTATTTGAAAAACTGGTTTATCACTCATATACTTATGTTAATTGTTTATTATTAAATCTATTTACTCTCAATGTAATACTATTGTTTCATTTAGAGCAAAATGGACAGGCCGAATCTTCTCCTAATTTTCAGCCTTTGTCCCTCCTAGTTTACTGCTTGGTCATTCGCAGCGCTC
>CAYYTZ010000007.1:0-22056 GCA_964474735.1 uncultured Gammaproteobacteria bacterium
AGGTTGAAGCAAGGTGGTACCGCGAGAGCATTACGCCCCTCGTCCTTGTCTGTAGAGCTTCAACTCTACGGCTAAGGATGCTGGGCGTTTTTTAATTTTTTTAAGGTACGGATATGAACCACTTGTTATCAGCCGGACAGGTTTCGGCAACCACCATTACGGCGCTCTGTCAGCGGGCGTCAGCTTTTAAAGCTGGAACAGCCAGCCAGTGTTTTTTCGGCAAAACCGCTGTATTTATTACTGATCGCCCATCTTTGCGAACACGCGCTTCCTTTGCCGTAGCGGTTGAACGGTTGGGTGGTCGCCTGCACCATTTTTTACCCAGCGAAATTGGTTTTGGTCAACGGGAAAGCGTAAAAGATATTGCCGGCGTATTAGGCCGATATTATAACTTCATCATAGCCAGAATATATGAACCGGACGATCTAGTGGCCTTAAGCCAATATAGCGGTGTGCCGGTAATTAACGCTCTATCTAAAGCAGAACATCCAGCCCAAGCTCTGGCGGATATTTTTACGATGGCAGAACATTTTAGCGAACCAGCTTCACTACAGGTAGTTTATGTGGGCGACGCCAGTAACATCGCTCGATCATTGATGTTGCTCTGTGCCAAATTAAATTGGCTGTTCACTTTAATTGGTCCGGCGACGCACCATTTTTCGGCTGATGAGTTGGTTGGCCAAGCTCAGTGTACAACCGATATGGCGGTTATGGCCCAAGCCGATGTAGTTTACACCGATACTTGGGTGTCGATGGGACAAGAAGCCGAGTGTGCCAAGCGGAACGCCAGTTTTGCGCCATATTATTTAAGCGCTGAACGTTTTTCAATTACACGACCGCAAACGATTTTTATGAATGACATGCCAATTCGACGTGGTGTAGAAATTGATGATGCGGTGGTAGACGGTGCGCGTTCGCTCATTTACCAACAAGCCGAGAATCGTATTTATATGCAAATGGCAATTATTGAATATCTTTTATCAAATTAAATTTACCACTATGGACAATCATACTACTTATACAAAAGTTGCTTCACACGAAGGACAACCAAAACCGGGCGATAAAGTTTTATTACTATATTCCGGTGGGTTGGATACTTCCGTTATCTTAAAATGGCTGCAAGACAATTATCAAGTAAACGTTGTTACGTTAACGGTGAGTCTGGGTCAACAAGCCGACGACCTACCTAGTATTCAAAAGAAGGCTTTAGCGTTAGGCGCCAGTCAAGCCATAATTGAGCCGGTTGAACCGGAATTTGCGGAACGGTTTTTAAGTCTGGCCATTAAAGCCAATGCTCAATATCAGGGGAATTATTATCTTAGTTGTCCGCTCGGCCGTGCCATTGTGGCGGAGAAAGCCGTTTACTATGCAAATTTACTGGGTATTCAGTATGTTGCGCATGGTTGCACCGGTAAGGGCAATGACCAAGTCCGGTTCGAAAGTTATATCACAACCCTAGATCCTCAGCTTAAGACGGTTGCTCCGGTCAGAGAATGGGGCATGGGCCGAGATGAAGAAATTGTTTACGCCCAAAAACATAATATTCCGGTTCGACAAAGTAACAGTAAACCATATTCGTATGATGAAAACATGTGGGGTAATACCGGCGAAGGTGGCGAAATTGAACAACCTAGTTTAGAACCGCCCTTAGAAAATATTTTGTTAGTGTGTAAGACGCCAGAGCAAGCCCCAGACAAGGCAGCTTATGTTGAAATTGATTTTGTGCAAGGGGTCCCTACAGCCATTAATGGTCAGTCGGCTGCGCTAGCTAACATTATTATGCAACTAAATAAACTTGGCGCCGAACACGCCATTGGAATTACTCACTTAATCGAGGATCGTTTAGTGGGTTTAAAAGTTCGAGGAGTTTACGAACAACCAGCCGCCGCTATTCTAATAGCCGCCCATTACAATCTGGAAAAGCTCGTCAGTACCAGAACCGAGAATGAATTTAAGGCGCTTATCGATCAAAAATGGGCTTATCTGTGTTATGGCGCCCAATGGTTTGAACCTACCATGAACCACTTGAATGCCTATATCAACGATATGAACCAGAAAGTAACCGGGACGGTCAAGTTAAAGCTCTACAAAGGTAACTGCACGGTGGTGTGTTTAAATTCACCATACTCACTATTTAATGAGAATTTGGCCACCTTTAATAAAAATTCGGCGTTCAACCAAAATGCTTCGGCGGGCTTTATTGAGCTCTATGGCTTAGCGCAGCGAACCGCTCAGCAGGTAGCTAAGCAGGCTCAGCAGCAACTTTATGAGAGTCAGTTTTTAAAGTAGTGTGGACAAGTAGGGGGGCAATACAGGGGTAAAATACTTGACAGCTGGTGCACAGTTTTTATAATAAGCTTCTTAATCATTTAGCGCCGCAATGAAAAGAAACTTCAAGCGCTTTTGGAAGCTTGGCCGAGACGAATTCAATACCCAATATTTTGACATCACGCCAAACGGTGAGTTGATGTTGAAAGAGGGTAATTATCAGTACAACATCGCCAAGCTAGCCAAGCAGTACGGCACCAGTTTGGAAGTTATGTTTCCGTTTATTGTGGAAACGCGTTTACGCCAACTAGTCGATTTTTTCAACGCCTACATTAAATTGAACGACTACAAAGGAAAGTTTTACTATCACTACCCCATGAAGGTTAACCAACACAAACAGTTTGTGTTGTCGGTGGTATCAGAAGGTGCCAATTTAGAAACTTCATCAGCCAACGAATTATGGATCGTAAAAAAGTTGTGGGAGCAAGAACGAGTCAATAGTAAAATTCGAGTGTTATGCAATGGTCCAAAAAATGATCGTTATATTCAGTTGATTGACGAGTTAAATAAAAAGGGTCTAACCATTACTCCAATAGTTGAGCAGCAGGAAGAGTTTATTGCATTCAAAAAGTTTAAAAGTGAAATTGGCTTACGGGTTAATTTAAACGTAAAAGTTAAATCGCACTGGGATAAAAAATTTAACTCTTATGGCCTGCCGGAAGAAGAAATATTGCGTTTGCCAAAAATTCCGAACCTGGGCATTTTGTCATATCACGTTTCCAGCCAAGTGGAGCGTTTAGACGGTTTAGTTGATCCGGTCAAACGGCTATTCATGATCTACGCAAAACTGCGTCAACGGAATCCTAAATTGGATACCATAGATATTGGTGGCGGTGGAGCAGTACCGTACGTGAAAAAGTCGTTCTATTCTGGAAAAGCCGCAGCGCATCGCATTGTCAAGACCTGTAAACAGCTGAGTCAAAAGTACAACGTTAAAGAACCAAATATTATTTGTGAATGGGGGCGTTATATTACCGCGCCATCCCAAATAACGGTGTTTAAGGTCCTGAGCGAGAAGGGAGTTGAAAATGGTTCAAATCGTAAATGGTATATCGTTGATGGTTCATTTATGAATGATTTGCCGGATACTTGGACTATTCATCAGCAGTGGCATGTGATACCGGTAAATAATATGGACTCTCGGACAAATCAGCGTACCTGGTTAGCTGGCTCCAGTTGCGATAGTGATGATAAATACACTGCTCAAGGTACATATATTTTGTTACCACGTTTAACTGAAAATAGTGAGCAATATATGGCTTTTTGTGATACTGGAGCGTATCAAGATTCTCTGGGGGCTAGTCATTGTTTGTTAGCGAACCCAACTAAAATAATTGCTCATAACGGGGAAGTAAAAGTTGCCGCCAAACGACAATCGTCCGAAGAGTTAGGTAAACAATTTGGTTGGTAAGGCCATGGCTAAACATAGTGTTACAGTTGCTGCCATTCAGACAACCGTTTCAGTTGATCAGGCAGCTAATTTAAAAAATACTTTACGTAAAGTGGCAGCGGCGGCCAAACGAGGTGCGCGTTTGATTTGTTTACAAGAGTTGTATCGGACAATATATTTTCCACAGTATCGACGGAGGAAATTTGACGATTATGCCGAAACTATTCCGGGCGAATCAACCCGGGCGCTGGCAGTTTTAGCTAAGAAATATCAAGCTTATATTATTGTTCCGGTATTTGAGAAAACCCCGCGTGGGCATTATTATAATTCAGCGGCAGTAATTAACCCCCAGGGTAAACTATTATCGACCTATCATAAAATTCACATTCCCCAAGATCCGTTATTTTACGAAAAGAATTATTTTCGTGGCGGTCAATCCGGTTATAAAATATATAAAACACCCTATGGTAATGTGGCCGTATTGATTTGCTATGATCAATGGTTTCCGGAAGCGGCGCGGATGGCAACTTTAGCCGGCGCGGACATTATTTTTTATCCAACCGCCATTGGCAATATTGTAAATTATAAAGCAGCGGAGGGTGACTGGCACGAAGCTTGGGAAACAATTCAGCGGGCTCATGCCATTGCCAATAGTGTATATGTAGTGGCAGTTAATCGAGTGGGCAGAGAAGACAAGCTACGGTTTTGGGGGCAATCATTTATTTGTGATAATTTTGGAAAAATTCTAGCCAAGGCCAGTGCCACTGCGGACGCCACAATTTTAGCTAAAGTAGATGTTAGTAAGAATCGCTCGATTCGTAGCAGTTGGGGTTTTTTTCGTAACCGTCGCACTGATACTTACAAACTGCATTAAAATTTATGACGGCAACACCAAAACAACTGGGGTATCACATGCCGGCCGAGTGGGAAGCGCACGCTGCGGTTTGGTTAGCTTGGCCACACGACATTGACTCATTCCCGCATCTGGCACGCGCTGAACAAACGATGGCGGATTTTATTACAATTATCAGTCGAACCGAACAGGTTGAGCTACAGGTACTTAACGCTGCTATGGAGCAAGCGGCACGTGAACTTTTGCAAACACGCCAATGTAATATGGCGGCTGTGCATTTCCACATTAATACCTATGGCGATATTTGGTTTCGAGATTACGGCCCATGTTTTGTAGTTAATCCAACTACTAAACAGTTGGCCATGACGAAGTGGGAGTTCAATGCTTGGGGAAATAAATATGCCGAGTTATTGCAAGATAATGCGGTGCCTTATTTTATGAATCAAACAATGAATTTGCCGCTGTTTAAAGCCGGCATTGTTATGGAAGGCGGATCAATTGATGTGAATGGTTATGGAACAGTTTTAACCACTAAACAATGTTTATTAAATATAAATCGTAATTCCACATTATCACAAACGCAGATTGAAACTTACCTGAATGAATACTTAGGAACATCACATATAATTTGGTTAAATGAAGGAATTGAGGCAGACGATACCGATGGTCACATTGATGACATTGCGCGTTTTGTTAATCCTACTACCGTGGTGTGTGCATATACAGACGACACTGCTTCGGCAGATTATAAATCGTTGCGTGAAAATTACGAACTGTTAACCAAAGCTACAGATCAAGCCGGACAAGCTCTTAATTTGGTGAAATTACCCATGCCGGGTTGGGTGGGCGAGGGCAAGCGTCGTTTACCAGCCAGTTATACAAATTTTTATATTGGTAATGGCGTGGTGATTGTGCCGATTTTTGGAACTAAAAATGATGCAATCGCTTTGGATATTTTACGCCCGTTATTTCCCGGTCGGGAGGTGATTGGCCTTAATGCCTTTTATATTGTATTTGGTTTTGGCACATTTCATTGCATGAGCCAACAACAACCGGCTTTACAAGCCTAGTAGAATTGCCGCCATCCAAGGAAAAACTACCGTAACATCACTTTGGATAATTTGGTAATAACTTTTTGTAGAAAGCTTATCCCAGGTGATTTTTTCTTTTCCACCAGCGCCGGAATATGACCCGTAAGACATGGGTGAGGAACCAATTTCAATAAACCCAGCCCAGTCGCGGACTTTATTATGCAATTGTAAATCATGTTTTAATGACGGCACCACACAAATGGGGAAGTCGGCAGCAATACCACCACCTAATTGCAAAAAGGCTATTGGGTGTTTAGCTGCGGTTTTCATATACCAATCGTAAAGATAGGTAAAGTATTCAACGCCACCCTTCATAATATTTGGATCTAATAGCACCTTTTTATTTTTTCGATGCGGCCCGGCATAGGTATAGCTAGAGAAAATATTACCCATCGTGGAGTCTTCAAAACCAGGTATGACAATTGGAATATTTTTTTCATAGGCTGCATAAGCCCAACAATCTTCGCCCTTAGCTTGTTTGTCTGGTTGAATTAAATCTTCAGCAAAGAGCCTACGGAAATATTCATGTGGAAAGTACCGCTCACCTTTGGCCTGGGCCTGTTGCCACATTTTTAATAAATGCGGCTCCATAATACGCACGCTTTCATCTTCGGGTAGGAATGTATCAGTAATGCGGCGAAGACCAGCATCGCGCAATTCCGCCTCTTGTTCTGGCGTTAATTCGGTGTAACGGGGAATGTTAGCATAATGAGAATGAGCTACATAACGATAATATGATTCTTCATGGTTGGCGCCAGTGGCCGAAACCAAATGCACTTTATCTTGACGAATCAATTCAGCCAGCATCACACCCACTTCAAAAGAGCTCAAAGCACCGGAAATTGTTACAACTACTTTACCACCCTTGGCGATATGGTTTTTTAACCAAAGAGCAGCTTGTAAGGTACTACCACCGTTACAATGTTGCAAAGTGCGTTTGGCAAATTCGCTGACGGGAGTTGTGCTGGATTGAATAGCGGCCGGTAGACTTGGGCGCACCGCCGGTATTGTTTCACTACTAATATCAATTAATTTGCGTAAACTCGGTGAGAGTTTTTTGAGGGTGGATGTTTTCATAATGACACCTACATTAGCACACTAGAAGTGAATAGACAATGAAGCTATAATATATTAATGGTGTTAGATCAATTATTAAAAATAAGCCAGCGGGGCGCCGATTTACCACTAGAATATTGGTTAATTGATTTCAAAACCGAGACGACTCACATAATACCAAAACTAACAACCACGGCTGAAAGTTTACCTAATGGAAAATTACGAACATTGTTATCAAACTTTATTAAAGTGTTGGGGCAGAGTGAGCCAAATGAACAAGTATTAGCTGAACAATTATTTGCTATTGCAACGCTTTTTACCACCAAAGCCGATAGTGAAGACATTATTATCAAAAACTATCAAGAAACTTGTCTAGCATTTCTTGATCGAGTAAAGCTAATACAGCGTTATGCACAAAAACGAGTGGCCTTACATGAACAGCTAGCTCACCCGGAACAACAACTACACGATCTTAAATTATTTGAACTAGAAGGAATGATGTATACGTTAGAATATTATTTAGCACAATATAAAAAAATATACACCTTATCTACTACTACTGAACGATATAAATATATTGTTCAATCAGAGGTAGACTTGGGTTTTGGCAATGTCCCAGGTTTACAAAATGATTTTAAAAAATATGAAGTGCTTGAAAAATTTATTCTAAATATCCTTAATGATGCGACCCGTATCAGATTGACTAAGGTCTATTTTTTTGCTAGAATACGCTTCATACAGCTGACTGCTGAAGAGGAAAAAATGTCAGCCACTTTAACGGAGTTTAAACAATTGATTGTGCAATTAATTGAAGAGTTTAAACGGTTAAATATTACTCGTTTGACCGGCACGGTTAATATGCCCTATGGCCAGCAACCCTTAATTGGTGAGGTTTTGCAACAATTATGAATAGTGTCCAATATCGGGCTAGAATGCATGAGCTCATGCAGTCATTACAAAAACTGCGGACCCAGTTCGATTTACATTTGGCGCTGTTACAAAAGCAAAATTTGCAGGCCAATTCAGTTGATACGTTGCGTACGGTCAGTCATCAATCTTTATTATTGTTTGCTGAATTTCATGAGCATCTAATTAAGCTACAAGCCGCTTTAAAAGTTGCTCAAGAACAATTTGAGCAGGCCCAGGCCGGTTCAATTAGATCCGCTCTATTATCTTATTAATAGCAAATTTTTATGGCCGAAAAAACTAGACAACAGAATGAAGGTGTACATAAAATAGCTAATGCCTTGGCCGCATTGGTTAATCTTGGCATGGATGAAAAAGCTTTAATAAAAGTATTAATTAATAATGACGATGAAGCGGTAGCCGAAGTAATGGGTAAAATTGCAGCCTCAGGAAACAGAGCGGAAATAATTAGAAAGTTAAAAGAGGCTACTGAAATAATGCAGGAAGCGGTCGGCACAACTGGTAGTCAAGAGGCTGAGCAATTACAGCAGACCATTACTACTGAGCTCGCACAACTTGAACCAAGCGCAACGACAACTGAAACGTCTAAAGAAATAGAGGAACCAGTTGTTGAATTGCCAGTAGAACGATGGGAGATTGTAGGAGAAGATCGGGTGGCAATTGCAGCTGAAGAAGCCAGTCGTCAACATGATGCGATAGCTAATTTGACTCGCGCCGAAACTGAGTCAGCCGCCAGGGCAGGCGGTAGTGAACCAGGACAGTCAGCGCTACAATTAATGGCGGTCACTGGAGCGGATAGTGAGAGTATAAATATTTATTTAGCCGAACAAGCTAGAGCACATCGTAAAAAATCTGTAACTGATATGACGGCAGATGAGTTTGGCGCAGTAGTAAATGATGTAAAAAGTTTTCAGCAATGGTCCGCTCGGCGCTGGGTTGACCAGTTAATTAGCGAAAGAAAAGGACAAGCGCGAAAATTAGCTGAAGAAAAAACAGCTATCCACCCAGCCAGAGGTCGCTGGGCACGCGGGTCAATAGATCCAACAATGGAAAGTCCGTTAGCTAGTGGGTTAAAGCAAACAGAAAGTGCTTATAGTGCAGCCAGTAGTGAACTAATAATAAAGCGCAGGGCTGATGCAGAAGAACTGCAAACGACGCAAGCAGAATTACAGGCACAGCAGGCCGAAGCATTAACAACTTTCCGAGGTCAGTTAGAGAACCAACGTTTGGCATCAACTTTGATTGAAACATTAGTTGAGCAGCAGCGTTTAATGTTTGAAAATATTAGAAAACAGATTCAAGAAACTAAACAAGCAGCCAGTGTGGCCTATATTGAACAGGCGGAAGCTGAACTAAAAAAACGTAAGGCAGAATTAGATCAACTTACGGTCGATACTCATGAGGCTATAGCGACGGGAGTGAAGCGAGAGTTAGTTTTAAGTGCTCACCGTTGGGGTGGAGCTTTAAAATCAGTAGTTAGTAGTGATCCTAGACTTATTCAGAGAAATGAAGTCACGGGAGATATCACCATAGATGTTGATTATATAAAAGGAAGACCAGAAGCTTTTCAAGCGTTAGTTGATCAGTTGGGTAAAGAAGTTGATCGGGTGCTTGAAGCTAAAACGGCTGGTGATGAAAAAGCTAATCGAATACATAATTTAGAAACAATTATTACTAATCCAGCTGAAGCGGCCATTGCTGAGCTATACTTGAAACAGTTGTTGGAACGGTATCCCGGCCTGGGCGGTAGAGGTGGGCGTCCACGCCTGGAGGCAGCTTTACAAAAACATGATCTAGTGTGGAATTATTTAGTGACAAATAAATATGCTACTACACAACATGAATTACGCGCATTGCCTATCTATAAAGAAGCCAAAAGAGAATTGCCATCAGCCTTACCAGTGCTAGTACAGCAATATAGAGAAAAAATAGATAGTGATTGTCCTTACAGTATGCATGAAATGGTTGCTCGACAGGTCGATCAATTGCTTGAGCTGCGAGTTAGACAAGCCGAAGGTAACATCCAATTGCACAGCACCTTTATGACGGGGCTAAGGGAGATGGCGGAAGTGGTTGGTAAATCCGGGGTATTATCGGAATATTTTTATGCGCGTAGCACAGCAGATAGTATTCTTAGTACGTTTGGACGGTGGCGAGGCGGCTCAATTGATGGAATAAAAGGCGCTTTATATGAGTCAGCTTCAAAAAATAATTGTATGCTTTGGTCCGATCGAGGACGTGATCATTTAGCCGACATTGTCGAAGGAGATTTTGCTGGGCGTCATGATGAGGTTAATGACTATTATCAAGATAGATTATCTGAGGCAGCTTTTGGCCAGATTGAATTAAATGCTAGAAGTTGGGCCAGAACAAATCGTGTAGATGCCAAAGCCTGGTTAGATCGGGTTGCAGCTAAAGTGCAAGATAGTTGTGCTGAACGGATGCCAAATATGGGTCGACAATATGCTAGTTCGGTTGACGCTGCTCAATCTGTGGCGGCTTGGGAAGCTAAAGCAAATCAAGCTAAAGCAATTGTTGAATATATGAAAAAAAGATTGGATAGAATTGCGAAATTGAAAGCTGAACTTTAGAATGGTAAATAATCAAAGTTTTATTTACCTAACAGTTTTTTGAATTGTTTTATCTCATCCCGTAAACGAGCGGCGTCTTCAAAACGCAATTCTTGCGAAGCCAACTGCATTTGTTGAGTCAGTTCGGTTAAATACCATTTAACATCAACCGCCGAGTCGGATTTTGGGCCGACTGGCATCGTTTCGTTAGTCTGGCTTTTTTGTCCAGCCAAGCGATCATCACGGACGGCTTTTTGAATGCGCTGCGGGGTAATGCCATGAGCTGTATTGTATTTTTGTTGAGTAAGACGGCGACGTCTGGTTTCAGCAATAGCTGTTTTCATGGAGTCGGTTAAACGGTCGGCATACATAATAACCTGACCTTTATCATGCCGAGCGGCTCGGCCACTAGTTTGTACCAAGGCTGTGGCGCTGCGCAAGAAACCTTCTTTGTCGGCATCCAATATTACTACTAAGGAAACTTCCGGTAGATCCAAGCCCTCACGTAATAAATTTATTCCGACAAGCACATCATAAACACCCAAGCGTAAATCACGCAAAATTTCTAAACGCTCCATGGTATCTACTTCGGAATGTAAATATTGCACCCGAATGCCGCGCTCTTGTAAAAAATCTGTCAGCTCCTCGGCTAAACGTTTAGTCAGAGTGGTTACTAACACGCGTTGGTTTACGGTGGTGCGTTGTTCTATTTCTTTGATCACATCATCAACCTGACCGCGAGTTGGCCGAACATCAATTTCTGGGTCTAGTAAACCAGTGGGGCGAATTAGTTGTTCAGCTACCACTGTGGAACGCTCCAATTCATATTTCGCTGGCGTAGCCGAAACATATACTACTTGATTGATATGTTGAGCGAATTCACTAAATTGCAATGGGCGGTTATCTAGGGCAGCTTTTAAACGAAAACCATAATCGACTAAAGTTTGTTTGCGCGAGCGGTCGCCTTTATACATGCCATTGATTTGCGGAATGGTCATATGCGATTCATCAATCATCATTAAGAAATCTTTAGGAAAATAATCCAGCAAAGTATAAGGTGGTTCGCCGGCCTGACGTCTATCAAAATAGCGTGAATAGTTTTCGATGCCATTAACGTAGCCGGTTTCACGCAACATATCTACATCAAAGCGAGTGCGCTGCTGTAGGCGGTAGGCTTCCAGTTCTTTGCCAGCAGCTTTAAGCGCCGCACTTTCCGTTTCCATGTCGCGTTCAATTTGCGCAATTATTTCTAAACGATTATCGAGCGGGGCCACATAATGTGTAGCCGGATAAATATCTACCGTGTCTAAGCGGTTTAGTGTTTCATTATTGAGCACATTAAATTCTTCAATCATTTCTATCTCGTCGCCAAAATAACGCAAACGCAGCGCAATACGATCGGCCATAGCGGGAAAAATTTCAATCATTTCACCTTTCACCCGAAAAGCCCCACGTTTAAAAGCCAGATCATTGCGTTGATATTGCATATTCACCAAACTAGCTAAAAGTTGACGTCGGGGATAAGCTTGTCCACGCTGGATAGTTTGGCTAAAAAATTTATACACCACCGGAGAACCTAAACCATAAATACAAGAGACCGAAGCCACAATTACCACATCACGTCGTGATAACAGCGCTTGGGTAGCAGCATGACGCAACCGACTGATTTCTTCATTTAAGGCCATAGTTTTCTCAATAAAAGTATCGGTGCGCGGAATGTAACTTTCGGGCTGGTAGTAATCGTAAAAAGAAACAAAATAATGTACGGCATGGTTTGGAAAAAATTCTCTAAATTCAGAAGCTAATTGCGCGGCTAAAGTTTTGTTATGAGAAATTACCAAAGTCGGCCGATTAAGCTGGGCAATCACATTGGCCATGGTAAAAGTTTTGCCAGAACCGGTCACACCTAATAATGTTTGCTCGTGATTACCCGCCTGTAAACTTTTAACCAATTGCGCAATGGCCCGGGGTTGATCTCCGGTTGGTTGATAAGGAGCTGTTACAGTAAACTTGGCCGGGGGCAGTTCGGTCATACCAAATGCTGGTATTGCCGTTCCAAAAGATGGAGAATTTCTTCTTGATGTACACGGCTGGCGCGAATCAATTTTTCGGAAGTTAAAATACCTTGTAAATATTCTAAGCTGATCGATTCTGGGTTGAGCACATAAGTGGCCCCAGCGGCGTAAAACTTTTTAATATCATCAAGATAGCGAGCGATCACGACGGTGTCGGCTTTGATATGAAAATGTTTAACATACTGCAGTAAGCTTAAATTGGATTCCGGGTATGGTACGATGGAAATAATCATGCGCGCTTGTTGAATTTTTGCTTCCTGCAAAATATCTTCATCACGCATATCGCCATAAATATAATGTGCCCCTTGGGCCTTTATTTCCGGAATATTTGCCGGGTTATAATCAACTACCACAATTGTTTCGTGCTGGGCTTTAAGTAGACGTAGAACTTTATTAATAGTGGGATAGTAACCAAAAACTACAATATGATTTGCCAGATCGTGTGGTAAGGTGTCCGATAAACGATCTTGTGGTTTTGGTAATGGTAAATAGTGGAAGAGCGGCTTTAACAAATGATAGAGTTTTTCATTATAAGTAATAGCATAGGTGGACAACACCATACTAACTAAACCAATCACGGCAATCATGGAAACAACATATTGGTTAATTAAGCCCAAAGCAAATCCAACATTAGCCAGGATAAAAGAGAATTCACTTATTTGTCCCATTGTTAGACCAGTAAATAAGGCGGTGCGTTCTTGATGGCCCAACAAGCGCAATAATAGATAAACAATCAACGGATTACCAATCACCACAAACAGTGATAAAAAGGCTGCGCCGAATAATAAATGACTTGGCAGAGTGAGAATTAATTGACTACCTAAATATGCAAAAAAGATGACAATAAAGAAATCGCGCAAGGAGCGGATGCGAGCCGAGATTTCAAAATTATAATCCATACTGCCAATGGCCAGTCCAGCAAAATATACGCTAATCGCCACTGGAAAATTAATTAATTGAGCCAGCATAGCAAAGAGAATGCACCAAGCGATACTCCATAAGAATAGTAGTTCTTGCGATTTGCCCACAAAAATAAAAATTTTCCGAAAAACATAACGCGCTAAAATATAAGCCAGTAAACCAAGACCAAGCGCTTTAAGGGACATGCCGCCAAGACTAAGCCAAGGTATGTTAGCGCCTGGATGAGTGCCGATACTTTCTAGAACCAATAAAGCTATGATGGCCAAGAAATCTTGCAGCAGTAAAATCGACATAGCAATCCGACCATACAACGATTCAAGTTGGCGTTTTTCACTAAGTAGCTTAACCACAACAATAGTACTAGAAAAGGTAAGAGTGACAGCAAAAAACCAAGATTCATTAACCGAGAAACCTAACAACCAAGCCGCCAGCCACCCAGCTGCTCCGGTAAATAAAATTTGACCAAACCCAACCAGCAAAGTTCCGCGATCAAGTTCTTTAAATTTGCGCCAATCTAGTTCTATACCAACCACATATAACATCAGCGCAATGCCAAAGTTGGCCAGCACATCAATTAATTCGGTTGAATGTAAGATATTGAGCCCAACTGGGCCAAGTAGAATTCCAGCTAAAATGAACGCCAATATGATTGGTTGCTTTAATAAGCGCGCTATTAAGGCAAAAGCAGTGCTAGTGATAATAATGGCCGAAAGTTCAAAAAAAATGGAGTTCATTGACCTGATTTTAGCAAAAAAATGACCTTTAATCAAGGCTGGGTTTATGGTACACTGTTTTTATGATAGCCTATCTTACCGGAAGTGTTTTACAAGTTCAACCAGCTAAGCGTTATATTATCGTCCGCGTTGGCGATATTGGTTACAAAGTGTTTGTGCCGGCAGCCTTAACCGACCCAGCGCTATTGCAGCAGACAGTTAGTGTGTATACCCATCACGTGGTGCGCGAAGATGCCGACGATTTATTCGGTTTTCGTGAACCGGCTGAGTTAGAGATGTTTGAACGTTTGCTGAGCGTCTCCGGCATTGGCCCAAAAGTGGCCTTGGCTTTGTTATCGCAATTAAGCGTTATTGAATTACGAGCGGCGATTACCCAAGGAGATTTATTGCAATTAACCGGCGTTTCCGGAGTTGGAAAAAAAACGGCTGAACGTTTAGTAGTAGAACTTAAACAAACCTTATTGGAAGGGGCCGAAGATTTTGCCGCCTTACCAACCAGTACTGCAGAAGTGGCTGGTGCCTTGCAGGGTCTGGGTTATTCCAATGTTGAGATCCGTTCGGCTTTGCAGCAAACCGACCGAGCGGCAGAAATTAGCGTCCAAATAAAAACCGCCTTAGCTTGGTTGAGCCGTCATGGCAAATGATCTAACAGCCAAGCAGTGGGATCAGCAGATTATGGCCGCGGGCGGTTCGTTTTTGCAGTCCTATGCTTGGGGAGAGTTTCAGCAACAGTACGGCCGGGTGGTGGATCGGTTCAACTGCGACGACTGGTTTGCCCAGACGGTTGTTCATGCTTTGCCGTTTGGCAAGACATATCTTTTTACGCCGTATGGTCCGGGCGGCATTGATACGGGTGCGGCTCATACCAGTGCGGAAATAAAAACTTGGCAAGAACATTTGCGACAACTTAGCGAAAAACACCAAGCGTTATTTTGGCGGTACGAACGGGGTGGAGCACAATTTGGCGGACGAAAAGTTGCCTCGGTTCATCCAGCAACCACAACCATTGTTTCATTGGCTGATAAAGAACAAATGGCAGCGCAACTAAAGCAAAAATGGCGCTATAATATTGGGCTGGCGCAACGCAAAGGCGTAACTATTCGGCAATCTAGTGACGTAAAAGACGTTGAACCTTTTTATGGGTTATTGCAGAAAACGGCTAGTCGGCAAGGTATTGCCCTGCATCCGAAGCGTTATTATGAAACAATGATGGCGACACTAGCCGGTCAGTTCGCCACACTATATTTTGCCGAACAGCAAGGGCAGGTAATTGCTACAGCGTTGGTGGCACGCTTTCACGACACTGTTACTTATGTGCATGGCGGAACGGATTATGCCGCGCGGGCGTTGATGGCACCACACTTACTGCATTGGCAGATTATGTGCGATGCGGCCGCGGCCGGTTATAAAGATTACGATTTATTTGGTATTGCTCCGTTGGATCAGCCGAATCATCCCTGGACCAGTATTACCCGTTTTAAACTAGGGTTTGGTGGTCGAGTAGTTGAATATCCCGGAACCTTTGAATTACCCTTGCAGCCAACATGGTATACTATTTATCGCCTAGTAAAACGAACACATTTATGGACATAGTTATCGCCGCCGCCGGAAAAGGCACGCGTCTACAACAATATACCCAAGATATCCCAAAACATATTATTCCAATTCACGGCCGGCCGCTTTTTTTTTTTTTATTAGATGTTGTGATGGCAGCGCAATTTCGGCGAGTGATTATTGTGGGTGGCCATCATTTTGAACAGCTCCAGGAGGCGGTTCAACGTTATGGTCATGCCGATCAAATTGTCTTAGTGAATCAGTTTGCTAAAGTTTCCGAAGATATGTACGGAACAGCTTGTCCACTTTTAGCCTGTGCTGATCTAATCCAAGGCGATCGTTTTGTGTATACCATGGGCGACCATTTGGTATCAGCGCGCGATTTACAAAACATGCAACAATCTACGCGCGATTTATTAGTGGGCGTAACCGAGCATCACGAGCCGCAGCGGTATGGCGTAATAGAATATGGCGAGCAAAATCGTTTAGCTCGGATTGTAGAAAAACCACAGCGCCCAACCAGCAACGATATTAACGTTGGTCTTTATACACTTACTCCAGATTTAATCCCATTGTTGCGCACATTGCCGGCATCACAGCGCCATGAGTACGAAATAACCGATGCCATAAATACCGTAGCGCCAACCAGACCGGTTCGGGTAGTACACCTACAAGATTATTGGTTAGATCTTGGTCGGCCAGAAGATATTGAATCATTGGAAAAATTTTTACGAGTATGAAGCAGCGGGCCACGAAAAAATTAGTGAGGGTGGTCACCATTGGTGGAGGCTCTGGTCAGTCGCGACTATTATGGTACCTAAAACCATATCCCTTGGCTTTAACGGCCATTGTTTCCATGGTAGATAATGGCGGTTCCACTGGAAAATTACGACAACAACTTGGTGTGCTACCACCCGGAGATATTCGTCGGTGTTTGGTCGCCTTGGCCGATAAACAACCACCCGCCCAAAAATTATTTGAGCATCGTTTTATTGAAGGTGATTTAGCCGAGCATGCGGTTGGTAATTTAATTTTAGCCGGGCTAGCCTTGCGTTATAAAGATTTTGCCAAAGCGGTAAAAGTAGCTAGCCGGATATTACAAATTCATGGGCAGGTATTGCCGGTATCAGTACAGTCGGCCCAACTATATGCCCGTCTCGCTAATGGACAGGTTATCCAAGGTGAAACAAATATTGATATTCCTAAACACAACCCGCATTTCGCAATTAAACAACTTTACCTTAAGCCGAAAATTAAGGCGACGCGTTCTGCGCTGCAGGCTTTACGTTCAGCTGACGTAATTGTATTAACGATTGGAGATTTATTTACCAGTATTTTACCGAATCTATTAGTTATTGGTGTAGCGCAAGCTATTCAGCGGAGTCGAGCGCGCGTACTTTATACTTGCAACCGCACAACCAAATTAGGCGAAACTCGTGGCTTTACTGCCTTGGATTACATCAAAACTATAGAACGGTATCTGGGGCGGCCAATTGACGGCATTATTGTTGATAGCACTATTAACACCGATCAGACAACTAAACATTTAGTGCATTATAATAAGACGGCGCTACAACAACACGGCGTAACTGTATATGAAGCCAAGCTACAATCTAAAACAGACACTAAAGAAATTGATGGTAAAAAATTAGCTGCCTATATTGTAAAATTATGCCAACACTTGTAATTGATCTTGATCACACTTTATTAAACAATACGGCTTTTAAAGCGGCGTTGGCAGAAAGTTTAAATTTGAGCGCGGCCGAATGGAGGCAAGCCTACGAACAATTTGTTCATGATAATGGCACGTTTGAACCAAAGGCATTTTTACAAGGCGTGGCCACAGAAAATAAACAGGCATTTCAGCGAACGGTCAGTACAGCGCGTCGATTTTTATATCCAGATAGTTTGGCTTTTTTACAAGCGGCGCATGATAAAAAATACCGTATTGTGCTGGTGACTTTTGGCAACATTGCGTGGCAAGAACAAAAACTAGCCGCTTTGCATTTTCCCACTTATGTCCAAGCTTTACCCACTGCTACAACCAAAATTTCTGTGCTTGCAGATTACATTGAACCTGCTACGCTATTAGTAGACGATAACGCCGCAGAAATTAATGCCATCGTAAAACAGTGGCCCCAAGTAAAAGCATATTGGATTACTCGTCTGGAAGGTAAATACCGCGCAACCCCGCCAACGGTGCAGCATGTCGTGGTTTCGACTTTAACCGAAATAAATTTATAATTTAACTATATACCTATGTACGAGGAAATAAAATTTGGAGACGTAGAATATACAAAATATGAACCAGCGAACGGGTTAGGCGTTTATATTCAAGCCGATTTAGATAGATCGGTGCGTGATAAAGTGCATGATTATTTGGGTATGTTAACTCGTGAAGCCCTCATCCATCGGATTGGGCATGATGTCAGGCATCATTTTAAATTAGGTGATGGTTTGGAAGATGAAGAGCGACGGCGCTGGTTTGAAAGCCACGGTGAATCAAACGCCCGCTACGAAATGACGTACAAACCAAACAGCTATGCGGCAGTTTTGGTCCGGCGCATATCCAAAGGCTAGATGCAAATTTATTCTGTTTCGGAATTTGTTCATGGGATTAATGAAATGCTCGCAGGCATTCCGGCCTGTGTGCAAGGCGAGGTCAGTAATTTTAAAGTAACTCAAAATCGGTTTGTTTGGTTTGAGTTGAAAGACGAAAAAAGTTATGTCAGCTGTTTTTTGTTGGCCTTTCAATTGGATGTGCAGATAGAAAACGGTATGGAAATTCAAGTAGTTGGTCACCCTGGGTTGTTTGCCAAATCCGGGCGGTTTCATTTACGTGTAAACAAAATTCAAATTGTCGGTGCCGGATCACTTAATAAACAATATGAATTATTGAAAGCTAAACTTACTAAAGAAGGGCTGTTTGACACCGAACGTAAACGAACACTACCAACTTTTCCTCGCCGAATCGGTTTAATAACTTCTTTGGATGCGGCTGCTTTCACAGATGTTCAGCGGATTTTAAAAAATCGTTGGGCCGGTTTAGCCATTACACATTTTCCGGTGCTGGTGCAAGGTCAACAAGCTGCAAACAGCATTGTGCAAGCGTTGCAGTATTTAAATAAGTACTACGCAAAAAAACTTGATGTTGTAATTGTAACGCGTGGTGGCGGTTCCATGGAAGACCTACAACCATTTAATGAAGAAGCGGTAGTGCGCGCTATTTTTGCTTTAAAGATACCTAGTATCGCCGCAATTGGGCACGAACGTGATATTACTTTAGCCGAATTAGTGGCTGATGTACGCGCTGCCACTCCATCAAATGCCGCAGAATTGTGTGTGCCAGATAAACAAGATGTTATCCAACAGATCCAAATGTTGGTAGCCAGGCAACAGCGGTCTTTAGAAACTACTCAGCGTTTAGCCGTGGAACGAACCATGCATCAAGTAGCGGCCTTAAGTCAGCAAGTCCGGCAATCCGCGCAGGCCATAACTTTAACGCGGGAGCATTTTTTAGCAGCGACCGTACAGTGGCAACAGTCTATTAGTGAGCGGCAACAACACATCAACCAGCAAGTGGCTTTGCTTAATTCCTATAATCCAAAAGCCACACTAAAACGTGGTTACAGCATTACAACTAATCCCAGCGGCCAGATCATCACAAAAGCCGCTCAAGCTAAAACCGGCGAGATAATATCTACTATTTTAGCCGATGGCACGGTTGAATCGAGCGTGCTATAATGCCCCCACTATGGTTAAAACTGCTACTAAAAAAACATCCGAAAAAACCCCAGAAAAAACTGCCGTTGATTTTCAAAAGCAGTTTGTGGCTTTGGAAAGAATTACCGAAGAGTTTGAGGCAGGTAAATATTCCTTAGAAGTTGGATTAAAAAAATTTGAAGAAGGCTTGGCGCTGGCCCAAGAATTAAAAGATTATCTAGCGACGGTTGAAAACAAAATCGAATCAATCAAGCAGAATTATAATGAGCTTACATCCGAAGACAACCACGCCTAAAGCCGAAGTTGTCCATTTAGCCTCGGGAGAAAAAATAGTAGCCAGCGAGCCGACCAAGCCTAGTGGTTGTCGGCGGTGGTTACGTCGGATATTTTTGCGCGGGCTGTTGTTATTTGTGTTGGTTGGCAGTCTTGGGCTGATCGGTTTTTATGTATCACAACCGAGATATTATAATATTTTAATAATTGGATCAGATCAGCGCACTACCGAACAAGCACGGTCTGACGTACTGATTGTATTGGCTATTCCCAAGTCGGCAAAAGATAAAGTGTCGCTTATCACTATTCCGCGTGATACAAAAATTGAAAACGCCGATTATGGTTTGCAAAAAATTACACATTTCTATGCCATGTGGGATGACACCACAGATCGTTTAGGTAATCACGCTCTAACAACTACAATAGTAGAGGATTTGCTTGATATTAATGTTGATGGAACGGTTGAGGTCACATTTGATAGTTTTGATGATATAATTAATCTGTTAGGTGGTGTGGATGTAGAGACCGGTCATTTGGATGCCGCTGCTGCAGAGGAGGCCGTGCACAATCGGTTTGTTCAGCAGAACGGAGATTTTGGTCGAGCCGAAGTGCAGCGAGAAATTCTTAAAAGTATGATACCAAAATTAAAATCCATTAGTAATATTAAATTAGTCTATAACTATTTAAATACTTCCAACCGGGCTCGCTTAACAATTTCTAAACCATCACTGATCGCTTTTGGTCTGGCTTATCTAATTGGCCATAAGGGGCAAGTGCTGCCAGGTGAAATAAATGAAGTGGTTGTCCCTGGCGTTGGTACGCGTATTTATACTCCCAGCTTTGGAAAATCGCTTTATTATTGGGAGGTTGATACCGTCGGAACAACCGATTTAGTGAATCAGTATTTAAAGTAACCAACATGTTTAAAGCGTCGCCGTTTAAGTTGAACATGTATGAAACCTGTCCACAACAGTTTAAGTTTACGTATGTTGACCATTTAGCCGATGAGTACAAAACACCAAAGCCCTATTTAACTATGGGGGCGCATGTGCATAATAGTTTAAAGGATTTCTATGAAAAACTTGAGCCGGCCCAGCGGACTTATGAAGCGCTCGAAGCAATATTACGGCGGCGGTGGAAAGAAAATCGTAAAGGTTTTAGTTCGAAAGAGGAAGAACGGGATTACGGATTGCGGGCCTTGCAAATGTTGAAATTGTTTACTTATAAAAATGATCTGGCGGTGACACCATTTTTATTAGAGAACTATTACGATACTGAAATTCGGCATGATGTATCCGTGCTTGGCCGAATCGATCGAGTTGATCGAGATGCTGAGGGCCTGCATGTGATTGATTATAAAACCGGGCAGTTTCATCCGGAAGATGTTTCGGATGAGCAGCTTCTAATCTATTCTATGATTATTCGTGCCAATCAACTAGTACCGGTATATAAAGCATCATATTTATATCTGACCACGAATGAGTGGTACAGCATTGATGTCGCGGATGAACTTTACGAGCCAATTACTGAAGAATTACTGGAAAAGGTGGATACAATATTAGCCGATAAAACTTTTACGCCACGCCTGAGTAAGCTTTGCAAGCATTGTGATTTTCTGACAATTTGTCCCCAGCGCGAGGGCGTTCAGCAATATTTAAAAAACTTAAATCAACCAGGCGCATGAAATCGTATATTGTTTATGACGTTGAAACGAAAAAAACTTTTGCTGAGGTCAGCGGCCCGGATAAAGTTCGGCAGCTAGAAGTGTCATTTCTTGGTTTGTATTCATATACGCAGGATAAATATTTTAGTTTTTTTGAAGCGGATTTACCAAAACTTGAACAGATTTTGCTTGTTGAGCGGCCAACTGTCATTGGTTTTAATTCAATTCATTTTGATAACGTGGTGGTTCAACCATATTTTCGTCAGTTGAATATGCAGAGTTTACCGCAGGTCGACATTCTGGATGATATTCACCACACTTTAGGTTTCCGTATAAAATTAGAAAGTGTGGCGCAGGCAACATTGGGCGAAGGTAAGTCTGGTAGCGGTCTAGATGCCATCCGCTATTACCGTGAAGGGAATTTTACCGCTCTGGCTAAATATTGTTTAGACGATGTGCGCATTACGCGTGACATTTATGATTATGGCTGTCGACATGGTTATATTTTATATACATCTGGTGGCAACAGCTATCGCATGAAAGTAGCCTGGTCAGATGAGCCAACTATCTCTAAACAACTTGAAACCGCTTTTACTAAGCACCAGCAAGTTGAAATTACCTATTTACATTTGACCGAAACCAGTCGTTCAATCTACACAACCATTGCCGACCTATTATCCTATAATGATAAAACAATCGATATTTACTCTTACAAATATAACGACAAACGTCCGTGTTTGCTGGATCGCATTCTTTCGATAACTGTTCAGCAGCAAACCTCGGCTTATCAGGCTAGTTTATTGTAATTTTTTTTAATAAACAAGATTACATACTCAGCTAAATAAACTCCGGCCGGTATCCTCTCACTTAACGTATAACTAAGTCGTTCGAGGATACC
>CAYYTZ010000008.1:0-21529 GCA_964474735.1 uncultured Gammaproteobacteria bacterium
CAACGCTTGTATGAACAAGGTTACATAACCTATATGCGTACCGATTCGGTTCAACTCTCCGATGAAGCCAGTACTGCCGCGCGTACAAAAATTACTACTCTTTATGGAGCTGAATATCTACCGACCGCTCCACGTCAATACAAAACCAAAAATAAAACAGCTCAAGAAGCACATGAAGCCATTCGCCCGGCTGGAAAGTTAATGCGTTCGGTTGGCGAATTAACTGACGAACTGGAGGTTGATGAAGCAAAATTGTACGACTTGATTTGGAAACGCACTGTCGCTTCACAAATGGCTGATGCCAAACTAAAACAAACGGCCGTCAAATTGCAATTTGAAGATGTTATCTTTCAAGCCAATGGTCGAGTGGTAACTTTTCCAGGATTTCTTCAGGCCTATATTGAAGGCGAAGATGAAACCAACGAAGATGACGACGCCACTCTGCCAAATTTGGCCATCAACGATACGGTTCATACTAAATCTTTATTACCGGTCGAACATCATACCAAGCCACCGGCGCGCTATACCGAAGCTGCGTTGATTAAAGAATTGGAAAGAGTTGGTATTGGTCGCCCTAGCACCTATGCCACAATTATTGATACCATTCAAAACCGTGGTTATGTTTATAAAACGGGCAGCGCTCTGGTGCCGCGGTTCGTGGCGTTTGCCGTTGATGATTTATTAGCGCAAAACTTTTCAAACGTGGTAGATACAGAATACACCGCTAATATGGAAGAAGAGCTTGACCGAATTGCTGCCGGCGCAATCGACGCCACCCCTTATTTAAAAGCATTTTATTTTGGCGATAATAAACAAAAGGGTTTGCATAATATGTTGCAAGTGGATATCGACGCTCGTAAAATTTGTACCATCCCGGTGGGCCAAGCTCCGGACGGATCCCCAATTAATGTGCGCGTTGGTCGTTATGGTCCATTTGTGGAACAACTAACAAAAACTGGTGCTGACAACAATCAAACTGCCAGTATTCCGGCAGATTTAGCGCCGGATGAATTAACTGTAGAAAAAGCTTTGGAATTTATTGCCAAGCAAGCTGAGGGGCCAAAAGAATTAGGTGTTGATCCGGTGAGCGGAGAAAAAATTTATCTCTTAGAAGGGCGCTTTGGTCCATACGTGCAGCTGGGCGAAAAACCAAAAGAGTTGAAAGAACCGGGAGCAAAAAAATCAAAGCTAAAAGTAAAAAAACCAAAAATGAAAGGTTTATTGAAGAGCATGGTTGTGGCGGACGTCACTTTGGAAACCGCTTTACAATTGCTTAATCTGCCAAAAACCATCGGCCTTTACCAAAAAACTGGCGAGCCAATCGTGGCTGATGCTGGCCGTTTTGGCCCGTACATTCGCTGTGGTGTAGAAACCCGCAGTTTAAAAGCTGAAGATAATTTGTTGCTGCTAACTTTAGAACGAGCGACCGAACTGTTGAATACACCAAAGCTACGTGGTGGTCGAGGTAGCGCTGTACTAAAAACACTCGGTGATCATCCCAATCTCAAAAAACCAATCGAACTGCGCACTGGAAAATTTGGTCCATATTTGAAATGCGAAAAAATTAATGCAGCACTGCCAAAAGATACAGCAGCTGACACCCTCACCTTAGACCAAGCCATTCAATTGATAGATAAAAAAGCCAGCCGTTAGTTGCTCTTGAAGAGACACCGACAATTTGACATACTGTACGTGGTATGAAAAAAGCTGAGTTCATGGAGTATATCCAGGAGCAGCTCCCCGATGCCGATCTCGCTCTAATTGATCGAGCCTATCAATTCGCTGAGCATGCCCACGAAGGTCAAATGCGTAAATCTGGCGCTCCCTATTTTGAGCACCCCCAGGCCACGGCTTATAAATTAGCCGCTTTTAGGATGGACGATGAAACCATTGCTGCCGGTTTACTGCACGACGTTCCAGAGGATACTACTCACACCCTGCACGAAATAAAAAAAGAATTTGGTTCAGAAATCGCTTTTCTGGTTGAAGGGGTGACAAAATTAGGTCAGCTGAAATATCGAGGGATGCAGCGCTATGTAGAAAATCTGCGTCGGATGTTTGTGGCGATGGCAAAAGACATTCGGGTAATTGTGATTAAATTTGCCGATCGCATGCACAATCTAGAAACTTTGGCCGCCCTGCCTCCGGAAAAAGCTCGCCGCATTGCCTTGGAGTCTTTGGAAATTTATGCGCCGATTGCTAACCGCTTGGGCATGGGCGATGTGCGTGGTCAGCTTGAAGATTTAGCTTTCCCTTACGTTTATCCGGAGGAATATCAATGGTTGCTGAAAAAAATTGAGGTGACCCGACGCGAAAAAGAAAAAACCATGGAACGTTTACGCAATGAGGTGGAAAAACTACTACGGGAACATCACGTGCCATATATTTCTGTCCACGGCCGCGCCAAACATTTATACAGCACCTACAAAAAATTACTTCTCCATAATCGTGACCTGACGCAAGTTTATGATTTAGTCGCTCTTCGAATTGTAGTATCAGATGTTTCTAAATGCTACGAAACCCTTGGGCTCGTTCATAAAATTTGTACACCATTAAAAGGTCGCATTAAAGATTATATCGCCCAACCCAAACCAAACGGCTACCGTTCACTACATACGACGGTTTTTACGCAAAGCGGTGAAATTGCCGAAATCCAAATTCGCACGCCCGAAATGCATGACGAAGCCGAATATGGCATAGCGGCCCACTGGCATTATAAAGAAAGTGGTCATGGCGGTGAAATATCAAATGAAAAATTCGCTTGGGTCGAACAATTGGCCAAATTGCAAAAAGAAATAAAAGACGATTCACAATATTTAGAATCGCTTAAAATTGATATTTTCCAAACTCGGATTTTTGTCTTTACGCCACGTGGTGATGTAATTGATTTACCGGAAGACGCTACACCAATTGATTTTGCTTACCATATTCACACCGATATCGGCCATAAATGTATGGGAGCAAAAATAAATGATCAAATGGTTTCGCTTGATACCAAGCTACGATCTGGTGATGTAGTAGAAGTTTTAGTCGACAAAAACCGCAAACTGCCAAATCCGGACTGGGTGGCTTTTGCTAAAACGCATTCCGCTAAACGACACATCCAACATAAGTTGAACAAACTGCCTTAGGGTTATTATCTACGCAATCTTGGTAATCTGGACCAAGCTAAAATGTTGACGGTGACCTTGGGTCCGTCGATAATGAACTTTCTGTTTAAATTTTACAATACGAATCTTGCGGGTACGGGCTTGCTTGAGAATTTTACCACTAACGGTTACGCCGCTTAATATAGGATTTCCGATTTTCAATGCTTTTCCATCTTCCTCGGCCGTTAACAACACAGCATCAAACTTGACGGTGTCGCCTTCTTTTCCTAAAACTTTTTCGATTTGAATTGTATCGTTCTCCTTGACGGTAAATTGCTTTCCGCCGGTTTGAATCACTGCAATCATAGTAAATAGATCAATCTAACTGTTAAATAAGCTTGCTTAGTATATGGAATCAGATAAAAAACGTCAAGCGCCGGTCTAAACTGGTTTGCACTGAGCATTATTCAGGTAAACTGTAGTAAAATTGGTCACCAATGGCCAAATTGTGCGTTTTGGCATATCCGGCAGACACCTCCACAACCCAATCAACTACACTGGGAGCTGGATATAAAGTATATTCGTCTAATGGGGTGGTTGTTGCTTCTGGCTGAACAGCCTGAGTAATACTAATAATTTTACTGTCAGCCACCCAAATAATATCAATTGGATATTCTACTTGCTTCATCCAAAAACTTGGTTGCGTTGACTCATACTGATATGAAAAAAGCATACCTTCAGTTTCTTTTAATGCTACCACCTTGCCCAAGCCAAGGGCACGCTCGGCAGCAGTATCGGCATAATAAACAGCCAGCACAGTGGCTTGATCACCAAATGTTACAGTGGACATCGGACTATTAAATGATGCGTCAAAAGATTCTGTTGCTCCGAAACTACCACAGCCACCAACCACCACAGTCAACGTTAATGCAATAATAATATAGGCAGTTTTCATACGTGTCGACGTGAATGTCGATAAGCCGCTCCAATCAAACCGATCGCGATAATGGTAAGTAAAACTAAAGCTATAATTTTCAATAAACCAGATGCCAACAACGTAATAACACCAAAAACCAAGGTTATGAGATAGTAAAGTATGGCAATCGTGCGATTAGATAACCCCATTTCAAGTAACTGAAAATGTAAATGACTGGTATCGCCAGAAAAAGGTGATCGTTTTTCAATTAAACTGCGCCGCACTATTACCCAAATTACATCAATAATCGGTAAGCCTAAAATTAGTAGGGCGGTAGCAATTTTTCCGCCAGAAATAATCGCTAATACACCCAACCAAAATCCACAAAGCAGCGCACCACTTTCACCTAAATAAATTTTAGCGGGGGCAAAATTCCAGAACAAAAAACCTAAGCCAACACCCGCCACTACCAAAGCCACTACCCCAGTTTCTGGTTGAGCGACCGTTGGTGAAATGCTTAAGAAAAAAATAATCAATGCGCCAATGGCCAACACACCCGCTACTAACCCATCTAACCCATCTAACAATTTAGTTGTGTAGGTTGTGCCAAGTAACCAGACCACCACAAACAAATCTGCCCATAAGGTGATTTGATATGGCAGATCGTTATACCAAAAAACAGTCCATTGCCATTGGGCTAAATTTATTACACCACCAAATGGATTTGATATATATGAAATACCAATGCCGACGGCCACAATTATACCGGCTGCAATTAGTGGAAAAATAACTTGCCGCTTTGCGCTAAGATTAGCCACGTCGTCCCAGATACCACCTAATACAATCACGCCACCTGCGGCAATCATACCAAACACATGTTTATTTAAAAGATAGCCTTGAGTTAAATCTGGCAACAACCATACCATCATGGCAACAAAACTACTATAAAGAGCTAGGCCACCAAGTAACGGAATAGCCTGACGTTGATATTTACGACCGGGCGATCTATTAGGATCATCAACAATTGAAAAATGGAGTGCAATTAAACGAACCACCCCAGTCAAACCGGCCGATAGTGCTACACTTATAGAAAAAATCAGCCAATATGACATAGTGTAAATAATTTACGACGTAACCAATTGGTCAAGATAGTTTTGCAAAATAATTTGAGCGGCCACTTGATCAATTTTACGTTGGTCTGGCGGTAGCTGCACCAGTAATCCTTCTGCCATGCGCGAAGTCAAGCGTTCATCAAAAGTTTGAACCGGTGCTTCAATATGGTTGCGCAATTTTTCAACAAATCTTTCCACTTCTTCGGTCATTAAGGTGGGCTCTCCTCCTAAATTTAATGGCAAACCAATAACAATACGATCAATATGTTCCAGGTTTACAATTGCTTTAATTTTTGTAATGAGTTTATTCTGGTTATACCCTTCTAAAATCCCCTTACCAACAGCTAATTTGTTTGTATCATCGCCTAAAGCTAATCCAACCCGTGTTTTACCATAATCTAAACCTAAATATTTCATAGCGTTTACTTATATTCGAGTAATTAACTCATGACCAGTTTCAGTAATTAAAAACGTATGTTCAAAATGTGCACTTAGTTTACCATCGCTAGTCACCACTCGCCAACCGTCATCTTGAAAAATTACGTCAGCCACTCCTTGGTTAATCATCGGTTCAACCGCAATGGCCATACCAGGCTTAAGTTCAATTCCTTTATCGGGCATACCATAATTCGGAATTGATGGTTCTTCATGCAAATTACGACCGATACCATGACCCACTAACGACCGAACAATAGTAAAACCAGTTGGCTCAACAAACGACTGAATGGCATGTCCAATATCGCCAATGGTTGAACCAGGTTTAATTACGCCGGCTGCCTTTTCGTATAAAGCGGTGCGGGTCACATTTATTAACCACTGCGCCTCAGACGAAACGTTTCCAACTGGCACAGTCACGGCACAGTCACTATACATTCCGTTATAAATCACCCCAGCATCTATGCTAACAATATCACCGTCACATAATACTCGATCAGTCGGCGGACAATGTACAACTTCTTCATTTACCGAAGTACAAAGGATATTACTATAACCCCGATACCCTTTAAATGCCGGTTTTGCACCAGCCGTACGAATTATGCGGTCTGCCGTAAGCTCCAAATCTAATAACCTCACACCGGGTGCAACTTGCTCCATTAACGCCTTTACCACCCGGCCTAAGATTTTACCACTGGCCCGTAAGTTGGTTCGTTCCACTGGTGATTTAATTGTAATCATGCGAACAAGGCCTGAATGTCACGCCATACATCAGCAATTACTTGTTCACCATGAATTGTATGTACTACACCCAAACGATTATAATATTCAAGTAATGGCTCGGTCTCAGTATGATAAATCTCCAAACGCTTTCGTAGGGCGGCTTCCGTATCATCGTCACGCTGTTTTAAAGCTGATCCATCAACGTCGCACACATTAGGTTTAACTGGTGGTTTATGGGTTAGATGGTAAACATGACCTTGCGCCACACAAGTACGACGTTCTCCAATGCGACGAATTGCTTCAGCATCTGGTATAGCGATGTGTAATAAATGACTAACTGTAACAACGGCTGATAAGGCTTCTGCTTGTATTATGTTGCGCGGATAACCGTCCAAAACAAATCCGGCTTGGCAATCAGCTTCTCGAACCCGCTCGGCAATCATAGAATTTGTGACTTCATCTGGTACCAGTTGTCCTTGATTAATATGATCCTTAATTTTTTGACCGATGGCTGTACCGCTTTGAATATTTTGACGAAGAATATTGCCAGTCACAATAAACGGTAATTGCAAAACCACGCTTAATTTTTCACCTTGGGTACCTTTACCAGAACCTTGCGGACCAAATAATAAAATATTGCGGCCCGACTTAAAAGGATTCATATTCTCTAACCTGTAATTGCGATTTAATTTGTTTAATTGTTTCAAGCGCTACCGATACCACAATCAGCAATGATGTTCCGCCAATTACCAACGTTGACGAACTACCGCTGGCGAAGGCTTGTAACACTACCGGCATAACGGCCACTGCGCCCAAAAATAATGCCCCAAAAAATAATATATGATTCGACACGTAATGCAAATAATCTGCCGTGGCCTTCCCGGGTCTTATCCCTGGTATAAAAGAACCACGTTTTTGCAGATTTTCCGCAATTTGTTCTGGTTTAAACACCACTGCAGTATAAAAATAGGTAAAAATAAATACGAACGTAAAATACAGAATACCGTAAATTAATTTATTATTGAAGGCATCTACAATAAAATTGCCTACCGTCACTAACCAAGGTATGCTGGTAGTGGCCATATATTGTCCAACAATTGGTGGAAACAGCACTAACGTTACCGCAAAAATAATTGGAATCACACCAGCTTGATTAACCCGCATGGGTAAATGAGTTTCCCGACCAGCTACATTTTGACCACGAATTTGTCGGGCCGTAGCAATTGGAATATTGCGTTGTCCCTCTGTAACAAAAACCACACAAAAAATCATTACTACCGCGGTGGCAATATACAGTATTAAGGTCGGCAGCTGAGTAGAATCGTAAGCAGCAAAAAGTTGTTGAGCAGTAGTTGGAATACGCGCCACAATGCCGGCAAAAATCATAATAGAAATACCATTGCCGATATTTTTCTCAGTAATCAACTCACCTAACCACATGGTAAAAACACTACCACCGGTTATTAAGGTAATTGCTACCAATAACTGCCAAACTGACATTTGACCAAGTACGCCACCGCCAGTCCGTTGCAACAACATAATGGTTGTGTACCCTTGAATTGCCGCCATTGGTACGGCTAAGTAACGCGTCCATTGCTGAATTTTACGTTGACCGTCAGTTTCTTTTTGCATCTCTTCAAACTTTGGTACCACCATTGTTAGTAGTTGAAAAATAATAGATGCGGTAATATACGGTCCCACACCCAACATAACGATCGAAAAATTTTCTAAGGCACCACCGGAAAAAACATTCAATAGTCCTAAATACGCATTGCTATTGAAGAAATTACGCAGATTAGCAATATCCACGCCTGGAATAGGAATATGAGCGGCAAATCGAAAAATCACCAATAACACCATCACGTATAAAACTTTTCGGCGTAAGTCTTTACTGCTCCAAATTTTTAGGAACGCTTGCCACATGTGATCGCTTTTCCACCGGCTTGTTCAATTTTGGCTTTGGCTGACGTTGAAAAGGCAGCAGCTTCAACTGTAATGGCGCGACTAATATCACCAACACCTAGAATCTTTGTGTATGGTAATTTTATTTTTGCAACTTTAATGGTTTTACGATCTAATTCTGATAAATTCATTACGCCTAATTCAGCACTTAAGCTGTTAAATCCACGGTTTTTCGGAATGGCTTTAAATAAAGAACGTAAGCCACGTAATTTTAATCCACCCCGGCCGCCGCTGCGAGAACGTTGTCCTTTCATACCACGACCAGAAAAACTACCACGACCAGAACCATTGCCGCGACCAATGCGACGAGTATGCTTGCGTGTTTTAGGTTTGAGACTAGTTAATTTCAACATAAGATACGTTCAAGACTTGATTATTTATTGTTTGGCTCTAGACGCAATGTTTTTAAACCTTCCATTACTGCCGAGACATTATTAATTTTATTCCGTGAACCTTGTATTTTGCTTACTACATTTGGTACGCCAGCAGCTTCTAACACCATTCGAATAGCTCCACCAGCAATCATGCCGCGACCTTTTTGAGCCGGTTTAAGCAATACGCGCGCACTAGAATATTTTATTTGCACCGGATGTGGGATGGTATCGTTAACGATTGGCACGTGAATCAAATGCTTGCGCGCTTTTAAAGCGGCTTTTTGTACAGCCATAGTTACATCTTGACCTTTCGCCACGCCTAAACCAACCGTACCTTTTTTATTACCAACAATTACACAAGCACGAAAGCGCATACGCTTTCCACCAGCCATGACACGAGTGACGCGAGCTAAATCTACGATATATTGTTCAAACTCGTCTTTCGGTTGTTGGCGTCTATTTGATTTGTGCTGTCCTTTGGCCATGCGTGTAATAGGTTAAGCTTGAAATGAGTTAAAATTGTAGACCGGCGGCTCGAGCGGCTTCGGCTAAGGCCTTAATTCGGCCATGATAGCGGTAACCCGAACGATCAAAAACTGCAGTAGTTACACCAGCCGCTTTAGCTGCCTTAGCAATAGCTTCACCGACCGTTTTAGCCTTATCAGTTTTTTTGCCGGTTGCTTTAAGAGTAACATCAGAAGCTGCTACGACAGTTTTGCCTGCGGCATCATCAATTAACTGGCATGAAATATGCTTTAAACTGCGATGTACGGCCAAACGCGGGCAAGTGGCAGTACCGGTTACTTTAGCGCGGACCCGGCCTTTGCGTTGAGCAAAACGTTGACGTTTAAGGATTGTACTTTTCATAAATCTTATCACTATATTCTACATGAATTAAGCACTACCAGCCGCTTGTTTACCTTGTTTGCGGATAATAACTTCATCAACGTATTTAATTCCTTTGCCTTTATAGGGCTCTGGTTTACGTATTTTACGAATTTCCGCAGCGGTCTGACCAACTAATTGTTTGTCGTGCGACGATAAGGTAATAACGTTGCGTTCTTGTTTAACGGTAACGCCGTCTGGTAAATCAAATATAACTGGATGCGAGTACCCGGCTTTGACTTGCAACTTTTTTCCTTGCACTTCAAATCCAAAACCGACTCCATTGATTTCTAGCTGCACTGAATAACCAGCGGTCACCCCTTGCAACATATTGCGCACCAATGCGCCAGAAGTTCCCCAGATTGCTCGTTGAAATTTATCGGTTTGGTCTTTTACTTTAATTTCAACGCCGGCATCAGTAACTTTTACAGTTACAACTGGATGCATAGTGTGGGACAGCTCCCCTTTTGGACCCTTAACATTAACGGTCTGTCCGGAAACAGTCACGATAGCGTCTTTGGGAATTATGATTGGTTTATTGGCCTTGCGAGACATAACAGCTGTATAAAGGTTATCTAATAGATTTCACAAATAACTTCTCCGCCCAATTTTTTCTGACGCGCTTCTTTGTTTGTCATTAAACCTTTGGACGTTGAGATAATAGCAATACCGAAATTATTTTGCACATAAGGTAAAGCTTTCTTGGGTGCATAAACCCGGCGACCAGGTTTACTCACGCGTTGCAACGAACGAATCACCGAAGCACCATCGGGTAAGTAGCGTAGTGCCAGTAATAAGGCTGGTTTACCGTCTTGTTCAATACGCTCAACTCTTGCTAAGTAGTTTTGCTCCTTAAGAATGAGGGCGAGACTATGCTTTAATTTGGAAAACGGCAACACGACGGTCGATTTACGAACGACTTGGGCATTCCGGATGCGGGTGAGCATGTCTGCAATTGGGTCTGTCATGGGATTGGTTTACGTTACTTAGCTATTAATTACCAGCTGGCTCGGCGTACGCCTGGGATAGCGCCCTGTTCGGCCAACTCGCGAAAACAAATGCGGCACAAATTAAAATCGCGCATAAAAGCATGCCTACGTCCACAACGCCAGCAACGATTAACTTTGCGGGTTGAGAATTTTGGTTTGCGTCGTGCGGATACTTCTTGAGAGGTTTTTGCCATAAGTGTTATTTTTTAAAAGGTATACCAAGGAGCTCAAATAAACGAAAGCCTTGTTTACGATCATGGGCGGTGGTGGTAATCGCTACTTCCAAGCCATGAATATGTTCAATCCCATCGGTATTAATTTCTGGAAACATAATATGCTCTTTAAAGCCGACATTCATATTTCCCTCAGCATCAACCGAACTCGGCTTAATTCCCTGAAAATCACGAACGCGCGGTAAAGTAATATTGATCATTTTATCAAGAAAATCATACATGCGACGGCGACGTAATGTTACCATCACACCAACTACCGTGCCTTCGCGCAATTTAAAGTTAGAAATTGACTTCTTGGCTTTGGTCAGCACTGGTTTTTGTCCAGTAATACGAGTTAAGGTATTAACAGCATTATCAATAATTTTTTTATCACCCATGGCTTTTCCTACTCCAACATTAAGCGTAACTTTTAACAATTTTGGTACGGCTTGAACATTTTTAATACCAAAATCCTCTTTTAACTTTGGAACTATTTCTTTTTTGTAGCGTTCTTCTAAGCGGTTCATAGTGATTCTTTACATTTAACGCACACTCTTTGTTTTTTTTCATTAGTTAAAACTTTATATGCTACGCGAGTGACTTTATTACATTTTGAACAAACTAACTGGACATTTGCCACCGCCACTGGAGCAGAAAACTCTAAACGTTGACCTTTTTCATTGCGGCGTTGGGGTTTCATGTGTTTAATCATGATATTCAATCCTTCAACCACAACTTTATTATCTTCAGGCAAAATCTGCATAATTTTACCGGTTTTACCGGCATCTTTGCCTTTCATGACTTTTACAAAATCGCCTTTTTTAATCTTCATATATTCTATAATACTTCCGGCGCCAAAGACGCGATTTTATTAAATCCTTTCAACTTGATCTCACGCGGAATCGGTCCAAAAATACGAGTGCCTTTAGGTTCCTTAGATTTTTTATCAATAATGACACAGGCATTATCGTCAAAACGGATGTAACTGCCATCTTTCCGACGCAATTCTTTCCGAGTCCGAACCACTACAGCATGGGCTACTGTTCCTTTTTTCATTTGCGTGTGAGGCTGCGCTTCTTTAATTGCCACTGTAATAATATCACCAATGTGGCCATAACGCTTGCGATAACCACCATTAACCATAATACAGCTGACGATTTTGGCGCCACTATTATCGGCTACGGTGAGGTAAGTGCGTAATTGAATCATAAGTTATTCAGTTGCAGTTTTATAAATAACCCGCCATTTTTTGCGTTTGCTGATGGGACGACATTCCACAAACTCAACGGAATCACCAACTTTATACTGACCCTTTTCATCATGAACTGGGAATTTTTTACTAACCGTAAAGCGTTTTTTGTAAATTGGATGAAAACGTAAATGATCAACGCGTACCACCACGGTTTTTTGTTGAGCCGCTGAAACTACAACACCTTTGAAGTGGCGTTTACCTTGACGTTTTTGTTGGGTGGTAGCTTTAGTCATGACGAGTTTCATTTATTACGGTTAGAATTTTTGCAATATCGCGTTTTAACTGACGCAGCTTGCGCACTTTGCTTTCTTGGTTACTAGCTACCTGAAAACGAGTAGTAGTTAATTCGACTCGCTGTTCGACTAACAACTTCTGTAGTTCGGTAAGTGATTTATCGCGCAATTCTTTGATTTTCATAACCTTAATCTTCTTTTACTAAAAATTTAGTCCGTACCGGCAATTTGTGGGCCGCTAATCGCATAGCTTCTTGAGCATCTTTTCTGGAAATACCGGCAATTTCGAATAACACCATGCCTGGTTTTACTTCTGCAATAAAATGATCAACTGCTCCTTTACCTCCACCCATACGGATTTCGCTTCCTTTAATAGTCACTGGACGATGCGGGAACACTCGAATCCAAATCTTGCCACCCCGTTGCACAAAACGTGTCATCGCGCGACGAGCCGATTCAATTTGTCGAGCTGTAATCCAGGCTCCGGTTAAGGCTTTTAATCCAAAATCGCCAAAATCAAGTTTCAGGGCCTGACTGGCTTGACCCCGAACTTGCGCTCGATGCCATTTGCGATGTTTAACTTTTCGTGGAGTAAGCATAATTATTCAGCTGATTCAGCTTTATCGTTAGTATGTTTTTTGACAATAGTACGACGTGATTGACCGGGCGTTCGTTTGTCGCGACGACCACTCGTGCGCTCTCGTGGATTTGGTTTAACGGCTGCAACTTCTTGTCGTTTCGTATCAGCAAAAACTTGTCCTCGATAGATCCAAACTTTAATACCGATTGACCCGTATAAAGTGTGAGCGGCACCACGTGAATAATCTATGTCGGCACGTAAAGTATGGGTTGGTACTGAACCCTGACTTAAGGTTTCGGTGCGCGCAATTTCTACGCCATTTAAACGACCAGAACAAATTACTTTAACGCCACGCGCACCAGCCGCCATCACTTGTTCAATAGTTCGCTTCATGGCACGACGAAATGGGACACGTTTTTCCAATTGATAAATAATGTTTTGTACAACTAATTCGGCATCGAGGTCAGGGTGACGAACTTCTTCCACTTCAATAGATACAACCATTTTTTTCGATCCAAAAAACTTCTTTTTCAAAGATTTCTTAATTTCTTCAATGCCAGAACCGCTGCGCCCGATAATAACTCCAGGTTTTGAAGTACGAATCGCAATGATCATCTGTTCACTGGAACGACGAATCTCGATACGAGCCACACCAGAATCACGCAATTTCGTTTTAAGAAATTTACGAATCATCACGTCCTGTTTGAGCACATCAGCAAACAATCGTTTCGGCGCAAACCACTTCGACAAATGAGTTGTCGTGGTGGTAAGACGGATAATTCTTGGATTGACTTTCTTTCCCATGATCGTTATTTCGCTGATTTAGATTTAGCTTTGGCTTTTACTGGGGCTTTATCACTCAACACCACAACCACATGAGACGCTCGTTTACGAATTGGTACGGCTCGACCCATCGCGCGCGGTTTCCAGCGCTTTAAGGTTAGGCCATCGCCAACAGCAATGGATTTTATCCACAGTTTTTCACGTTTCACTTTATTGTTTTGTTCAGCATTAGCAATTCCCGATTCAATCAATTTGCACACCGGAAGAGCGGCAATTCGTTTCATAAAACGGAGCTGCACTATCGCTGCCTCGGCCGATAAACCGCGAACCGCATTCACAACCAAACGAACCTTGCGAGGGGCCATGCGGAGATGTTGTAATTGTATTTTCACTTCCATATAAGTTCGTTCGTTTGACTATTTTTTAGGAGCAACAGCAGTCACAGTTTTAGTTTTTGAAGCATCAGCCGCAGCTCGTTCTTGTTCTTTTTGCATCTTACCACCATGTTTTACAAACTTGCGAGTAGGAGAAAATTCACCCAAACGATGCCCTACCATATTTTCTGTCACCAATACATCAATAAAATTTTTGCCATTATGTACAGCGAAATGCAAGCCTACCATATCTGGAGTAATAGTTGAATCACGTGACCAAGTTTTAATGGCTTGCTTAACTTTGCCAGCTTTAACGGCGGCAATCTTTTTGATGAGACTGGGGTGAACGAATGCACCTTTTTTAAGACTTCGACCCATAGGAAGCTATCGTTTAACACGACGTTTAATGATAAAGCGACTGGTATGTAATTTTTTATTACGTGTTCTGACACCCAACGCTGGACGACCTTGTGGAGTTTTTGGATGTTTCAAACCAATTGGCTGATTACCTTCACCGCCACCATGTGGATGATCAACTGGATTCATGGCTTTACCACGGACTGTTGGACGAATACCGCGTAAGCGCTGTCGACCGGCTCGACCCCAACGAATCGTGCGATATTCTGTATTACTAACTTGGCCAACTGTAGCTAAACAGGCTTTCTCAAACATGCGGATTTCACCAGATGGCAATTTAGCTTGGACGAACCCACCTTCCATCGACATTACAGTTACACCGTTACCAGCTGCTCGGGCTAACAAACCATTTTTTCCTGGATGTAATTCAACGCAATGCACCATCATACCGGCTGGAATAAATTCTAGGGGCATACGATTACCAACATTGATATCAAGTTTATTTTGAGATGAACGAATCACCATACCAACTTTTAAACCATCAGCTGCAATGATATAGCTCTTTTCGCCAGTAGCATATTCAACTAAAGCAATTCGAGCATTGCGATTTGGATCATACTCAATGGTTAATACTTTTGTATCAACGTCAAATTTTGTTCGACTGAAATCCACTAAACGATAGCGTCGGCCCATACCACCACCTTGATGACGTACAGTAATTTTGCCTTGGTTATTACGACCAGCTTGGCGATGTAACGCCACCGTTAACGGTTTATATGGCTTGTTTGACGTGATATCGGCAAAATCGTCAACGCTTGAATTACGTCGGCCGGGTGAAGTTGGTTTGTATATTCTTACGCCCATACTAGTATTTATTTCGAAGTATCAACGGTTTCTCCTTTATTTAAATATATAACGGCTTTTTTCCAATCGGCACGTTTACCGGCTGTGCGACCACGAAATTTGGTTTTACCCAATACGTTAACAATATTCACCCGGCGCGGCTTTTTTCCGTAACGAATTTTAAAAGCTTTAGCAATTTCATTTTTACTGGCTGCTTTAGCTACCTTGAAATTATATGTGCCAGTGGCAGTAGATTTTTCTGTCACAATTGGGCGAATTAACACAGCAGTATAGTCGGTGGCAGACACCGCAGTTTGAGCTTGTGTTTTAGTCGCAATTATTTCTTTAGGCACAACTGTTTTTGCAACAGGCTTTGCAGTCGATTTTATCGATGGTTTGGTCACAGCCACAGTATCGTTTTTGCTAGATTTTTTGAAACGGTCAAGTAATCCCATATAGTCTATTTACCAAACGTTTGTTCAATTATTGTAATTGCCGCTTTATCCAGTACAAGGTAATCATATTTCAAAACATCTATTACATTTAAGCTATCAGCGGCACAATAACCAGTTGCGGCGGCATTTTGCGCGGCACGAATTACATTACTATCATAGGCACCAAGCGCAAGTAATCTAGCGGCAGATTTGCATGGCAATTGTATAAACAAATTTTGTAATTGTTTGGTTTTACCAGCTGGAACACTAATTGAATCTACCACTAAAAGTTTTTCGTTTGCCACTTTATCGCTTAAAGCCATAGCTAAAGCCAAACGTTTCATTTTTTTGTTAACTTTCTGCGAAAAATTTCGATTACTGCGTGGACCAAAAACTACTCCACCGCCGCGCCACTGGGGATTACGGGTAGAACCTTGGCGAGCGCGACCAGTACCTTTTTGTTTCCATGGTTTGCGACCTCCACCACGTACTTCACCTTTAGTTTTAGTGTGAGCAATAGCTTCGCGTACATTAGCGGCCTGAGACACCACTACTTGATGAACGACGTCAGTTTTAACTTTTACGCCAAACACTTTTGGATTAAGTACTTGCTCTCCAACTACTTTGCCTTCATTATTGAAAATCTTAACGTTCAAGGCCATAAACTTATTGATAAATCGCCATAAATGAATTACGTGCGCCCGGAACCGCTCCACACAGATACAATTCTTGTTTTTCGGAATCAATCTTTGCGACTTTTAAATTAACCACAGTTAATTGTTTATTACCCATCTGACCGGACATGCGAACGCCCTTAAACACACGCTGAACACCACCAGCACCAATTGAACCAGATTTGCGTAATTGGTCTTTATGCCCATGACTAGCTGGTTGACCATGAAAATGATGACGTTTAACCACGCCCTGAAAACCACGCCCTTTATTAGTACCAGTGACTTTTACTCGTTCGCCAACCGTGAATTGAGTTACATCTAATTTATCACCAACTACATATTTAGCTTCAACTACTTTAAATTCCTGCAACTTTTTAAAAACTTGTTTAAGACCTTTAGTGTGGCCTTGCACCGCTTTTGAAACAGTTACTAAACGGCGCTTACCAACCCCAACTTGAACGGCGTGTTTACCGGTTTCATCATTAGATTTCACTTGCGTAACAACATTCGGTTGAGCCGATAATACAGTAACAGGAACCACATTCCCAGTTTCATTATAGATTTGGGTCATGTAAAGTTTTTGGGTAACTAGGAATTTGGTAACGGGTTTTTTCATAAAAAAATCTGCAGTGCTTGGTCCGGCGATATCCCGCGGGTAGCGTGGGATCACTCCAGGCAAACGGCAGTGAGTTGATAGGTAACGGTTTTTTATTTTACATTTTTATTTCTACATCTACACCGGCCGGTAAGTTGAGATGCGACAGTTCATCAATAGTTTTAGCTGAGGTATTGTAAATATCAATCAGACGCTTGTGTGTCCGAATTTCGTATTGATCTCGAGCATTTTTGTGAATGAACGTAGAGCGGAGCACTGTATAACGATTGCGTTCCGTTGGCAACGGTATGGGACCCTGAACCCGGGCACCGGTTCGTTGCGCAGACTCAATGATCGTTCGACAAGATTGATCAATGATTTTGCTATCGTAAGCGCGGATTTTTACTCTGATCCGTTGCTCGATATCGTCTTCTGGTTTTACCGATTTTTTGACGGACATTATTTACTAATCTTTGTTACAACACCAGCACCAACGGTTCGACCGCCTTCGCGGATTGAGAACGTTTGTTTTTCAGTGAGAGCAACCGGCACAATTAATTTAACTGTTATTTTTAAAGTATCGCCCGGCATAGCCATTTCCGTACCTGCAGTCAGAGTAATTTCACCAGTTACATCAGTAGTACGCATGTAAAACTGGGGCTTATAACCAGTCACAAATGGTTTATGGCGACCACCTTCTTCTTTAGAAAGAATGTACACTTCAGCTTCAAATTCTGTATGAGGATGAATAGTGCCTGGTTTAGCCAACACTTGACCGCGTTCAACATCATCTTTTTTCGTACCGCGCAATAATACACCAGCGTTATCACCAGCTCGACCTTCTTCCAGAGTTTTGTTGAACATTTCAATGCCCGTAACTGTGGTTTTTTGAGTATCGCGCACACCAACGATTTCTACTTCATCGCCCAGTTTAATAATACCGGCTTCAATCCGACCAGTAACTACAGTACCACGTCCTTCAATTGACATTACATCTTCTACCGCCATAATAAAGGGTTGATCGATAGGCCGTTTTGGTTCTGGAATAAATGAATCTAAAGCATTTAATAAATCCATGATTGGTTTGGTAGCTGTTTCGTCAGCTGGATTTTCAAGCGCTTTTAGAGCAGAACCGCGAATAATTGGAATGTTTTTACCGTCAAATTTGTATTTAGTCAGTAAATCACGAATTTCTTCTTCAACTAACATCAATAACTCTTCGTCCTCAACTTGATCAACTTTGTTCAAGAATACAACGAAAGTTGGCACACCTACTTGGCGAGCCAATAAAATATGTTCACGAGTTTGTGGCATTGGACCGTCTGCAGCCGATACCACCAAAATTGCACCATCCATTTGAGCAGCACCAGTAATCATGTTCTTAATATAATCAGCGTGGCCAGGACAGTCGATATGAGCATAATGGCGCTTTTCGGTTTCGTATTCGACGTGAGCAGTGTTAATTGTAATACCACGTTCCTTTTCTTCTGGAGCGTTATCAATTTGATCGACTGACTTCTTCATGGCTTTACCGCCCTTGGAAGCAAGAACAGTTAAAATAGCGGCTGTGGTGGTAGTTTTACCATGGTCCACGTGGCCGAGAGTACCCACGTTTAAATGGGGTTTAGAACGATCAAACATTTCTGCCATACATTTGTTGCGGTTATTACGATGAAATTATTGTTTTATATGTAGTTTATAAAGCCGGGTTATTATAGCAATATTTTTTCCCCTGTAAAGAGACGTGTGGATAACTTGTGTGGAGACTAAGAAAGATTATTGACAAAAAGTATATTTATTGTTCTAATCTACTTATTTTTCTTTTCAACGAGAGTGGTTTGTACATGGCGTGGCACTTCGGCGTACTTAGAAAATTCCATAGTTGAAGAAGCTCGACCTTGGGTCATGGATCGCAATGAGGTGACATAGCCAAACATCTCAGCTAAAGGCACGGTGGCAGAGATTACTTTGGCTTGACCACGATCGGTCATCTCTAGAATTTGACCGCGCTTAGAATTCAAGTCACCAATCACATCACCCATGTAACTTTCTGGAGTAATCACAGTCACCGACATTATTGGCTCAAGAATTACTGGATCAGCCCGTCGACAAGCTTCTTGGAAGGCAATAGATCCGGCCATTTTAAAGGCCAATTCCGAAGAATCGACTTCGTGGTAACTACCATCGGTAACGGTCGCCTTAATATTTAAGAGCGGATAACCAGCCACAATCCCTTTATCTATACATTCTTTAACACCCTTTTCTACCGGACCGATATATTCACGCGGAATTCGGCCGCCTTTAACTGCATCGACAAACATAAAATTACGATCTTTCATTTCTTCGGTACGATCCTCATCAGTCAATGGTTCAACCGTTAAGAAACAATGACCATATTGACCACGACCACCAGTTTGTTTAATATATTTACCCTCAGCATTAGATTTTTTACGAATAGTTTCTTTAAAAGCTACTTGGGGGGCGCCAACATTGGCTTCAACATTGAATTCGCGCTTCATTCGATCAACTAAAATATCTAGGTGCAATTCACCCATACCGGAAATTACAGTTTGACCGGTCTCTTCGTTACTTTCCACCCGGAAAGTTGGATCTTCTTCACTCAATTTTTGTAGAGCCATACCCATTTTTTCTTGATCGGCTTTAGTTTTTGGCTCAATGGCTATAGAAATAACCGGCTCTGGGAAAGTAATTTTTTCCAACATAACCGGGTGTTCTGGATCGGACAACGTATCAGCCGTAATAGTATCTTTTAAACCAATTACTGCCGCAATATCACCAGCTTTAATTTCGTTTATTTCTTCACGTTTATTAGCATGCATCCGAACAATACGCGAAATGCGCTCTTTGGCACCAGAAGTGGCGTTAAAAGCGTAGGAACCGGAAGTTAAAGTACCAGAATAAACGCGCACAAAAATTAACCGACCAACAAATGGGTCAGTTGCTACTTTAAAAGCCAAGGCAGCTAAAGGACCCTTTGGATCAGCGGAAAATGATATTTCTTTTTCTGGATTTTCATAATCATGAGCTACAACATTTGGTTTATCTAACGGATTTGGCAAAAAGCTGGCAACGGCATCCAATAACAGCTGGACCCCTTTATTTTTTAAAGCACTTCCACATAATACTGGAATTAAAGTATTGTTAATACAGGCTTTTCGTAAGGTTTTTCGTAGAGTAACGGCATCTGGTTCCTTGCCTTCCAAATAACTGGTCATGAGGGCTTCATCTTGCTCAACAATTGCTTCGATAAGTTCACCGCGATATTTTGCTACCAAATCTTTCATGTCGGCCGGAACTTCTTCAATAGAGATTTCTTTGCCTAAATCGTCTTTGTAAATAATGGCTTTTTGATCGATTAAATCTACTACCCCTTTAAAACCGTCTTCGACACCGATTGGCAATTGAATTGGGTAGGCACATTTTGTTAGTCGCTCGTGAATTGAAGCTAAATCCTTATAAAAATCAGCACCGGTCCGATCTAGTTTATTGATAAAACACATACGCGGTACTTTATATTTTTCGGCTTGGTGCCAAACAGTCTCTGACTGAGGCTCCACACCAGCTACACCGTCAAATACCACCACACCACCATCTAACACACGTAAAGACCGCTCAACCTCAACTGTAAAGTCTACGTGGCCCGGGGTATCGATTAAATTAATCCAAATCTGTCCACCACCAAGCCAATCTGGACGATTCCAAAATACTGTGGTTGCGGCCGCCGTAATGGTAATACCGCGCTCCCGTTCTTGTTCCATCCAATCCATTTCGGCAGCCCCTTCATGTACTTCACCAATTTTGTGTTTTTTTCCGGCATAAAATAAAACGCGTTCAGAAACAGTAGTTTTTCCGGCATCAATATGGGCTATAATACCAATATTACGGACGCGGTCGAGTTGGAAATCGGGGTTGGCCATGAATGTAAAGTAATAAAATTATATTCTAAATTAAGACGGCTACTAGCATAGCGAAAGCCCAGTAATATGTAAAGAGACGCACCTTTTAAGTGCGCCTCTTTGACAAAAACTATTTCAATTTAAACTAAACGTGCGGTGTGGTTGGAACAGCTGGTTTTGGACTACTCGTAACATTTTTGCGTTTGATCATGAAGAAGTAGATCAAAGCGGCAATCCAACCAAAAAATACCATAAGTAAAATCCACATCACTTTTTGATCAAAGTTGCGCTTAGCTGCGTCAACGATCATCCAAATGGTGAAGATTAATCCGACTAAACCGATTAAACCAATAATAATCATGAAAATGATCATGCCGATGCCGATGGCAGCAGCCGTACCATCTGATACATCAGCATAGCCGTTGTAGTAATAATCGTTGTAGTAGTCGTTGTAGTAATAATCGTTGTAGTAGTCGGATTGGGCAAAAGTAATAACCGGGGCCATGAAGCCAACGGCCGTTGCTACTGTTGCCAAACCACGTGATATAAGTTTGTTCATAGTTCGCTTTTAGCGGATACTAATTAGTTAATAAAAGGATTATAGCATATTTGCTAAATATTGACAATGAAACCAAATAAAACCTACCGGCCTGATTCGATCTATTCTAGCGATTACTAAACTCGTTCAGACTGTCGAATCAATTAATTATTTACTACTTTCATTAAATAATATATCTATAGACCTCACACTCTCACTCCGCACTCAGTACCGGCAGTGAATAATTAAACT
>CAYYTZ010000009.1:0-8991 GCA_964474735.1 uncultured Gammaproteobacteria bacterium
CCTTCGGTTCTGTTCGGGTTGTTTGTGGAATAGATTAAATGGCAACAGGTCTAATAACCCTTCCATTCTTCACTATTAGTTACTTCAAGCCAGTCTTGTCTTTCAAAAAAATTCACCGCTGCTCCATAAGCAACTACTTTAATCTTTTTTCCTTCGGCGATCTCTTGCAATTTTTCATTGACTGCTTCGTAAGTGCTTGGTGAAAAAGGATTAAACATGTAAAAAACATTACCACTAGAAAAATCCACATCAAGCACATTGGCTTCTTCAAAACGCAGATTATCTAATTCCATTCTTTGCTGAATAGCTTGCGAACTGCGTGCTCTTTCCGGTACTAATTCAATACCTCGGCACTGTGCTTGGCTTACCATTGAAGCATATAGTGGCATTTGGCCATAGCCAGAACCTAAATCGTATACTGTGTCATGCGGTTGTAAATCTAATTCTTTCGTGATAGACCGGATGTAATCGTATGGAGTCCAGTTGGTTCTTGACCCCCAGAGCCACAATTCCTCATTAGGATGAGCGGCGCGCAAATTATCACTATTTGCCCTTACGCTTACCTCGCTGTCCTCAGGATTAATACCTATTATTTTATCTAATAAATTATCATTTATTCTTATTTCTGAATCATGTAATTCCCTAATCAATTTTTTAGTAGCATCTGGCGATTGTACGCTTTCAATTAGCCTTTTTTCAATAGACTCTTTCTTCGCTATTAATTTTCTTACTGAATCCAGCTGTAACTTTTCTGATAAATAAGTAAATTCTAAATCTTTTTTCAAATCAGTAAAAAATCCATCGCCATCTTTTGCCGTGAAAACTAAATCATTCCTACAAGACTTCCTCCTCACATACTCGTTTGAAAAACGAGAAGAGCTCATATCCCATAAAGTTTGCATTCGGCGAATTAAAATATCGATTGAATTAAGATCAGTATACATTTCCATCGGATCTATAACTTCTTCCTCATTTTCATTTTTTTCTACCAAACGCGCAATCTCGGATAAATCATTAACAAGCATTGAATCAACTACTTCCATCGAGACTTCCTTACGTCCAAAATCAGAATAGTAAGAATTGACAGCTTTTGCTACGCTTGCTGAATATGACAATAATGCGGGATTGCGTTCTAGTGCTTTCAGCTTCACTAATGATCTATTAGGCTTCGGCTCATCTTGTTCTGGCTCTGTTTCTGAATGCAAAGCATAGCCAGACTTTTTTTCGCGCTTTCTATTATTAGAATATCGAAATGCTCTTTCACTCATATATTATCAATATCAATTCCCCAGTTCTCGATAGTATAACGATTTCCCGAAGAATCTGTAGAATCCGGATTGTTTATAGCCGGCAATCTTACGCCATCAACGATAACTTTGGTTAAAATCGCTTCTAACCATGCTCTGGTTCTTCTTGGATCGCTTTCTTGCCGTTGATTTAAAGTCCGAGCATTAACAGCGCCATCAAAACCAGATAAACAAATTTGCACTAATTCCCGACGATTACCATAATCCATGCCAGCCTTGTCTGCGCCATGCAATAATTTTTTTAAACTAGAAGCCATATCGCGCATATCTTTAATATGATACTTTTTAACTCCATCATAATCTTTATACAGCTCTGACTGCGCTGCCAATTTGAATAACCGCCAATTTTGGCAGCTTTCAATATCCACGACTTCCGCCGCCATAGTTATATTAGCGGAATGCAGATGATAATGAAATATGCCATTTTCAATTAAAATCCCTAAATTGCTGCCCATGCGCCGAAAAAATTCTTGAAAATATATTTTCTGATGTTCCGAATTGGCAATATCTAATTCCGGAAACTCCAAACCGGCATCTCGCGCTTCCCTATTAAAAACAGAAAAAGCCTTGGCAAAAACTTCCCCGCGGCGATTTGATGCTTCTGCCGCTTCAGCCACGCGATCATTATCTTTTAATACTCTCAATGCCTGGCTATAGCCTTTGCCGTCTGCTGGTATAACTTCTCTATTTCTTAATTCCTGTACCGAAGTCATCTCTCCTTTAAATGGCACTGCCTGTAAATCTGCCACTGCCCAATAAACTTCTGCGCGCAAACCTTTTTCAAAGAACCACATTGATTCCTGAACGATATTTTTTGGCTGCATTAATAATTCAGTCCGGACAAATCCCAAGACTTTGTAATCACCAGGCCCTCTTTCGGCAAGCAAATTATCATAATCATCAACGGATATTCCTTCGGCCGTCGGCTTTAAAAAACCAGCGCCTTTTGTGTTCACTTCATAAAAATAGCCAGTTCGCGGTGCTGCGTGCGAACGAGCATCCACTTTAATTATACCGACATCTTCAGTGCTGATGGTGCGCCAATGCGGAGGCTTGACTTTCCTTGTTTCCGTTCCTTTGGTTGGATTAACAAAAAGCATAAAACGTCCTATTTCACCAATATTTTGCACTTGGGGATTGATATCAGTAAAATTATAATCTCTACCTGGTTCTAGTTTGGTAAAACGCTCTTCTTTGACCGGCAAGCCCTCTATTTCCCGACCTTTAGTTTCAGCAAATCTACTTGGATCAGGCCTTAAATCTTTTTTTGGCAAACCTATTGGTTCTCTTGGCATATTGAATATTAATAATATTATTAAATAATTATGCTACATCAGCTTCTTTTTCTGCTACTGGCCAGTCGCCATAATAAGTTTCATTGCCGTCTTCATCCTTTTCCCAAATAACGCCGCAGGCATTTAGACCCGTTGCATTCCAAATATCATAATTGTTAAAATTAGTTTCTGGCGTATCTTCTAACTGCACCCTTCGACAACCTTTAAAATATCTATGATTAGCATCAGCAATCAATGGCCGGTTTGTCGAACTGCGACTTGATTCGCTTAAAGTAACTGCCACTATTTCCTTTTCTCCTTGTTTCCATCTTCGGCGGCCAGTCTCAATAACTACTTGTAATGAATTAATAACAAAATCATCTGCTGAGACTCCTTGAATAAAAGATTCTCTAGGATTATTTGCCCGCATTACTAAAACTTCAGCGCCAGTCTGTTTTTCTTTCGCAATAGTCGTCAAGGCTGAACCGCGGATAACCTCTCTATTGCCGGCTCTCGACAAATATATCCAGGCGCCTATGCCAGGATATTCATTTCTTGCTAAACCATAATGTTGTGAAGAATAGCATGCATCGCCAATATCGCCGCTGAAAACGCGCAATAAACCCGCCGCCGGATGCATTGTTACATCAACCTCGGTTTTAAGTGCTTCTTTTTTCTCCAGCGTAATGCTGTCGACTTTGTATTTAACTTTTTCCGCGGGTAATTTATTATTGACCAATAAAAGCTGCCATGACTTTAACAAAGTCGCTCGCAAATCATCGGAAAAAGGAGCATGCTCAGTATGTTCAGTCTGCTGGGCTTCATGCAAATAGTGTTCCAATAAATACTGCCGGGAAAATTCTGAAAGAAAATTTACTCTTTCAATGCTTGGCTCAGATTCATCTGAAAATAATTGTTTAATTTGCGTTTTGAATCCTTCAGGTGCAACCGACTGAATATGCAAAGCAGATAAAGCACGCATTAATACTGGTATTGCCGGATGATTGATATTTAATGCTAATAACCTTTCCATTAAGCCACTCATCGTTTTTTCCTCAACATCTGCATCAACGGCTAGTTTCAGCTCAGATATGGCGCTGGCCGAGGATTGCAAATTGACGATAGTTTTTTCTAAACCAGCCAGTGCCAGCGGATTATTTAAAGATTTGGCTCTTTTTTGTAATTTTTTTTGTTTTTCCTCATTTTGTTCTGCATTTATTATTTCTTGCCTTTTTTCTGGTGAAGCGGCGATAAATACTTCTAATTCCTGCTTTTCATTAATAAATGCTTGGGCGATATTATCTATTTGCAAATTCCACCAAACAGGCAGCTCGGTAATAACCAGTGATTCATGCAATGCTTGTGCTTGAGATGAATAATTTTCCTTAACAGCCGACGATTCAAAATATTCAGCTAATTCTTGGGCCTTAACTGCTGCGGCATCTTCATCACTGCTATCCGCTTCGGCACGAGCTATCATATTTACAGAAAAAGTAGCAGGTTCAAAACTAGGTAAAGGCACATTAACTTCGGGATGAGCTACGGCTGTTTGTTCTAAAGCTGTGACTATGGCAGACAGGCTATCTGATCTTTCCCAGGCTGATTCGCCTCGCATTTTACTAAATAACTCTTGCCCTAAAACAGTAGTGATTCCTGGTGGTAATTTATTTTCTAATAAATCATCCTCATAGCGTTTGGCAGCTTTTTTTAATTCTTGAAAGGCGGATGTTGGTTTTGGGAAACGCCACTCTCCAGTTTTTGGTCCTTGGGTATATTTTAAACCGATTTTAAACTGCGTGAACGTTTCAATAGTTGAAGCAGACAAATTTTCAAAACTCTTCGCTCTTTGGCAATCGCAATAAACAGCAAATAGAGTAGGTAAATTGATCATGCCCATTTCACGGACAAAGCCAACCACCAGTTCCAAATCAGCTTCATTTTCCGATAAAATTACTTTACTTTTAACAGCTGATTTTAATAATGGCTGAAATTCATTTCTCCATGGATCTTTATCGTATTTTTTACCAATTGCTTGCATAGATTGCAATCTTTGACAGGCTCTTACTCCTGATGTTTCTTTTATCACTTCTAATAATTGCAGCGATGTCGCATCTGTTCTTTTTAAAAGCTCAGCGGCTTGCGTGGGGTTAGTTACTAATAACATTCTGTATGCGCCAGCTAATTCTGTTTGATGACCATCAAAAGTAAAATTTAAATTCGGAACATCCATGATTAATTGTAAGCCGTTTTGAACCATTGCTCTAGAAAACAATAATAAAGTAGCTTCACGGGAATATTCAGGAGCAATGCCTGTGAGTGCTTGTAAATCTTTAAATCGTTGAGCAAATGAGCTATTAATGCTGTCATTAGCTAGCATAGCATTGTAGCAAACTTGAACTTCAGCTTGCAGCTCTGACCATTCAATAGTCATACCGGGAACTTTGGCCAGAGTGGCTAAATCTGATACTTTTCTTTCGGATAATAATTGTCTACATCTGGTTAAAACAGTATCTGGTTGGAATTCAGGAGCAATGCCTGTGAGTGCTTGTAAATCTTTAAATCGTTTAGCAAATGATTCATTAATGCTGTCACTGGCCAGCATAGTATTGTAACAGACTTGAACTTCAGCTTGCAGATCTGACCATTCTACAGTAACGCCGGGAAATTGCACTAAACTTTCTAATGATGCTACATCGCGTTCTATTAATAATTGCCGACAACGGGCAGGAGTGGCGTTTACTGAAAATTCTGGGGCAATACTGGTTAATGTTTGCAGACTTTGAGCTATGCTTACAAAATTATTACCGTATTTGTATTGAGACAACATTCCTAAATAGGTTGCTTGCACATCAGCGGCTAAGGTCGGCCATTCGATAGTGTCACCGGCAACTTTGGCCAGAGTGGCTAAATCTGATACTTTTCTTTCGGATAATAATTGTCTACATCTGGTTAAAACAGTATCTGGTTGGAATTCAGGAGCAATGCCTGTGAGTGCTTGTAAATCTTTAAATCGTTTAGCAAATGATTCATTAATGCTGTCACTGGCCAGCATAGCGTTGTAGCAAGTTTGAACTTCGACTTGCAGATCTGACCATTCAATGGTCATACCGGGAACTTTAGATAATTCCTGTAAAGATTTCATATCATGATCGCTTAAGAACTTCCGACTGAGAGCGAGAATGGCATCTGGAGAAAATTCTGGTTGGATTGCCGTTAAAGTTTGCAATTCTTTAATCTTTCCAGCAAAATCATTTCCGTATTTACAGTATGCGATCATACCATTGTAGCATTGCTGCACATCAGCGGCTAAGGTCGGCCATTCGACAGTAACGCCGGGAACTTTGGCTAGAGTTAACAGCTCGGATACTTTTCTTTCGGATAATAATTGACGGCATCTTTCTTGGACTGTTGCTGGCTGGAATTCAGGAGCAATGCCGGTAAGCGTCTGCAAATCACTGAACCTGCTAGAAAAACTATATTCAATACTGTCTGAAGCAATCATAACGTTGTAGCATTGCTGGACATCAGCGGCTAAAGCCTGCCATTCAACAGCGACGCCGGGAACTTTGGCTAGAGTTAACAGCTCGGATACTTTTCTTTCGGATAATAATTGACGGCATCTTTCTTGGACTGTTGCTGGCTGGAATTCAGGAGCAATGCCGGTAAGCGTCTGCAAATCACTGAACCTGCTAGAAAAACTATATTCAATACTGTCTGAAGCAATCATAACGTTGTAGCATTGCTGGACATCAGCGGCTAAAGCCTGCCATTCAACAGCGACGCCGGGAACTTTGGCTAGAGTGGCTAAATCTGATACTTTTCTTTCGGATAATAATTGCCTTATTTTATTTGCTAAAATCGCTTCTGAAAAACGGATTGGAACATGCGTAATTTCATGCAATTTGTTCAAATGCTGTACAGTATCATTCATATAACTATCGCTAGTATGTCTTTCTAATAATTCATCATAAGATTTTAAAACATCGCTTTTTTCTATTTTAAAAGAAACACCGGTCACAGCCATTAATTTATCGACTTTTCTTTTCAATTCATCTAATGAATAGCTAGAACTGATCGAACAATCCAAATAATATCGGCAATAAGTTCTATGAATTAATCTTTTATATCTTTGAAAATCAAAATTAACTTTAGTCATTGAACGCAAAGCTTCCAACTCCGCTCCTGCATCAAAATTTGCATTCTGGCATTCTAGAATTTGCATATATCTTGCCTGAACAGCTTTTCTATCAAATTTCAGTTTCCCTCCTGAATATTCTTGTACTGCCGCAACATTATGCTCTTTAGCAGGGGGAGCCAATAAAGCTTCACAAAGAACTGGCGTTAAAACTGACGCCGGAATTTCTTGATTATAAAGTTCGAAAAAATGCCGACGCAAGCTGTCTGCGGAAATACGCCAGGCATTTGCAAAAAAAGCTTTCGTATTGTCAACAAGCGCCGCGCGAGTAAAATCTCGGCGCAGTTTAAAATAATCTTCTAATTTTATAAGAAGCTCAGTTGGTGATGAATTAAGTGTTAACGCTTTATCGCAGCATGCGATCATTAAATCTTCATTAGGCTCAATCTGACAGCCAAAATAATTTGATAAATCCATACAATATTCTTCTGGATCTTCCGGGCTTTCTTTCTGGCATTCGGCAACAATAGCGCGAACAGTAAAAGGCATGACTTGTTCAAGCGTGAAATCAATGGTTCCGTACATTTCTCGTATTGTACGAAAAAAATCTAATGCTTCATGTATATCTACACTATCTGAATTTTGCAAATATTGTTCAGCTTTTGCTTTTGCTTCCTCTTTGAATTTTTCGGGAACTGCTGGCAATTCTACGTCTTCCGAAACTAATTCCATGTAATTCCTGCGCCTTTCATAGTATTCCACTAAATCAGAGGCAAAATAATCTGCATACTGCGAGGTATAGAATTTACTTACCATTTCTGTGTCGCTTCTTCTGACAATATCAACTATTGCTTTATTTGCTTCAGGTGAACAAGATAAATGAAATTTCCTCTTTAAAAGAACAGCTCTCTCTAAATAGCTTTCCCTTTGCCAACTGTTTCTATTATCTGATTGTATTTTTTCTACGCAAATATCAAAAATTCTCTGCCTTGTTCGTTCTGGGCAATCTCTAATTGCTTCCGCGGCAATTGCCAAACTGCCTTTTTCAGCTAAACGATGAAATTCATCGTCTAACGTTTCTACTTCTAATTCTTCATAGCGGTCGGGATTATTTGCTAAAGCTGTGAAATAATATAATTCGGAATGATTAAATAAACCATTGACGCCTTCTTCATTATTGATTCTTGCCATGTTTATGGGAGGGGGAGCAATGCCGGTCAATTCATATAATCGACGATAATTACATAAAGTAGAATAAGTATCTTTGTAATTACCTTCTTCAGAATCTTCAACCATAACTTCAAGATTCTGATAAAAAGATTCTACTCTTTCTCGAAAAAGATACATTTCATCGTGTTCTGTACAAAATTTCTGTAAATTTGAAATTAAATCAAAAAATTTAATATAATCGTAAACATTAGATCCATAGTAATCATCACAACAACTCTTGATTTCTTCATCAAAATATCTGATATAACCATCAATTTCTCTTTGTTTAAGTTGTTCGGAAATTAATTCTTCGTGATCAATAACGTCTGCAGACTTTTTTTCCAGCCTATTTTTTCTTCTTCTAAGATTTTTATCAGCATTTTCACTCATAGTATATTACTAATATTTTTAATTAGAACAAAGCAATGAATCACCCTGTGCCAAGAGGTTTAGGTAAATTAAATTGTGCTTTAAATTTAACATAAAACAAGGAAAAAATAAAGCTCGAGTTACCAACAATAAAACCATGAGGTTCATAGGAATAGAACCATAATTAACTTGGACTATTTATATAAATATTATAAAAAACTAAATTTTATGTATTTTTAATACTTTATTGAATCCGCCATTTTTATCACGCAATTCGCGAGAACCCCGAGTAATTTTGGCTATACTAATACCCAATTGCTTGGCTATTTTTCTTTGAGCTTCACCTTTGGCTAATCTTTTAACGATTTGCCAACGAACGATAATGTTATCAAGCTCAGAAGGAGTAAGAATATCTTCCATAAACTGATCCATTAGCTGGGGATCTTTAATGCCGGCTAATAAAGCCATTAATTCTTTTCGCTGTTTTGTATTCATGATTTATGTACTATTGTAATGCTACATTATTACATTATCATACTCATACTAACAAATCAACAGACCACAATAGGCATGTGGGTCTAGAACCAATTTTAAGAGGAGATAATTTGTAAGTGGGTGCTTTAGGGATACAAAATGACCCACGCGATTTTTGCGGGGGTCGGAGGGACATGGGCCTGCCCGCCGGAGTTATGACGGA
>CAYYTZ010000009.1:9001-10710 GCA_964474735.1 uncultured Gammaproteobacteria bacterium
TCTATTTAGCAACACTTTTTTAAAGCTGGGGAGGAAGGATTCGAACCTTCGCGTGGAGGATTCAGAGTCCTCTGCCTTACCGCTTGGCTACTCCCCAAAAGTTTGCCCGTTTCTTATATCATGGCAAATGAAAAAAATCTAGTAATTTATTTTTTTACTTCTTTACCGCCAAGTGACTCCAGCGCTAAATCCCAGATATTACCCACCTCTGGCGGATCAATGGCAGCAATATTATCTGATGGCATAGCATTAAGCACAGACAAATCAATATCGTATTGCTCACCCACAATACATTCGATTACCATGGGCTGCTGCAGGGCTTCACTTAAGACCGCTTGAATAATTTGCAAATGTTCCAATGAACAAACGCGCGTCCGATGAAAGTCGTAACGAAAGCCCAGCTGAATAATATTTGGCGTAAAAGCCTCTGCTACATGTGCCACCGATAATGCCATGGCTAACGAATGATTGGAGTTTTTTGTTTGCGAAATAATTTTTGGCCATAACTGCTTAACTCGAATTAGTAATTCTGGCGCAACTTGGCGCGCCATAACTGGTACAGTGGTGTTTGATGGTACAACGGCAGTATTTACCTGGGTTGTAATTTTTTGACCGGGTTTTGGCGTAGCTACGGATACTGGAACCTTTCTGGCTGGAATATTTGTGGTGGAAACTTTTGGGCCGGTGGCTACACCAACAGGCACTGAAGTTGGCACGGCGCTAATTGGGGTTTGGGCTACTGCCGAATGACCAACCCCGGTTTGGCACCATTCCACTCCAGCTAACTCTAACGGTAATTGCGGAATTGGCGTACTGCTAAAAAATTGTCCGGCCGCCATAAAGGTATCTAATAATTTCAAACTTTCGGCCGTTGATAAACGCTTCATAATAGTCAACAACTGTTCGTGCGTAGATTCGCGTGCATCTAACGCTGCTACGTGTTCTAAACTTTGGTCGACACTGAATAATAGTGTCCGACGAAATAATTCCAATAACAATTGATATAATTCTTTCAAATTCGTACCGGCCTCAACCGCGCGTTGTAGGGTGGTTAAATACTGTTGCGCTTGCCTTTGCGTTAAATGATCCAATAATTCTATAGCCACGGCTAAATCTATTCTAGGCAAAACTACATCAGCTAATTCTACGGTAATGTGTTTTTCGCCCAGCGAAAATAACTGACCCAGCATACTTTCGGCATCACGGAAGGCGCCACCAGCTTTACGTGCCACCCGTTCTAACACAACTTCATCAACCGTAATTTTTTCTTGCTGACAAATATATTGTAACCGATGTACAATATCCGCTATCCCCACAGCATGAAAATCAAAGCGCTGACAGCGTGAAATAACGGTAGCCGGAACTTTATGCGCTTCGGTCGTGGCTAAAATAAAAATCACTTGACTGGGTGGTTCCTCTAAAATTTTAAGCAAAGCGTTAAAAGACGAAGCTGACAACATGTGCACTTCATCGATAATAAATACTTTATATTGCAACTGGCTTGGTGCCACGTGCGCTAACTGAATAATATTTTCCCGCACGTTATCCACTCCGGTATGGCTGGCGGCATCAATTTCTATAATATCAAGCAAAGCGGCTTCGTTTAATTTACGGGCCGCGATGACTTCGGCATTAACCGCTTTAGCAAATAATCGAGCCATGGTGGTTTTACCCACCCCGATAGGCCCTTCAACAACTAGATATTTTAA
>CAYYTZ010000009.1:10720-20021 GCA_964474735.1 uncultured Gammaproteobacteria bacterium
CCCACTCCCCGTGGACCGGCAAACAAATAAGCGTGTGCAACGTTTTTAGCGGCTATTTCATTTTGCAAAACCTGTTTAATATGAGCCTGGTTAATGACCTGCTCAAAGGTTTGTGGTCGATATTTTCGGTAGAGTGCTTGGCCCATAAGGGGCTTACCATATCGAAAAAAACCGACTCTGGCAAGTGGCTAAACTAAGGGCTTAAGCTGAATGGATTTCGGCGGCAGAACCATCCGCTAATTCTGCGGCAGCTCCAGCTGGTAATTCCGCCGTTTCACCGTTAGATAGCTCAGCCGTATCACCATTTGGCAATTCTGCGGCAGAACCATCTGGTAACAGACCAGGCGTTTCCACCTGATGAATTAAATTTTCCACAGCGGCAAACATACTTTCACCATCCGCTGGAGTAAGCACAATAATTTCATCACCCGACTGACCTTTATAGTAAGTTACGGCTGCTAATATCAATTTATATGACCGGTCCCCTACCAAAGCAGAATACTCACCGGTATGATTATCACAGACCAAAGTTCCCACTGAACGTTTACGTTCCACTGGCCCAATTTGTTTATAGATAAACGAACCGTCAGGCCGAATGGTTAATTTTAAAATATCGCCTTCAACCAATTTAGACTTGGAAGCATAGTTTGCCGGAATGGTATAAATTTTCCCGTCTGCTCCCACCATGTTTTGTCCATTAAATACACCCTCTACAATTTGCTGATTGCCTTGATAAGTTGGAGCAATGGCTGAGGCAGTCGCAATAGTAGCAGTAGACACACCGGCCATATCAGAACCAGTTAAACTTTGCATAATTTGTTGCGCAAAATGTAATTGCGTGGCGGCATTATCTAAGGCCTGGCGCATTTGTTGCAACGAGTGTTCGATATCGGTTGTCATAACTTTTCTTTTGTTTTAATTGATTCAAAGTATCCGGGAGTATAGCACTCTTTTATAACCTCTACAAGGCGGGTTTTATATTAACCTTAGGCCGCTTTTCTACCCGAAGTAGAAACATCAGCAGCAGTATTAAAACGCGTTATTGTTCATTTCTACTGCCAATTTGATTAGCGCGTAATTGAGCCGCAGCGGCAAATTGCGATAAATTGTCTGGTATCTGGTCTTCTTTTGGCGCCGTTGCTCTTTCATTTTTTGGAGTAGTAGCTCCGGAAACGTTTTCCGTTCGTTCTGGACTATTTTCTTTGGCCTGAGGCGATTTTGCTGCAATGTCGGTTTCCTCAACTACCGGTGCTATTAATTCACCATCGGCAGTAATTCGTTCTTGGAAAATAAACAAACAACGAAACCCTAGCTCTTTATTCTCCATCACAAAACCGTAACTGTTGTGTTTCAGCACCCGAAAATCAGCATCTTGGTCGCGTAGCGATTGCAGCAAATGCTCTCCTTCTCCACTCGCCACCAAAAAATTAGCATCACCGGGTTTATCAATATGTGATGTAATTTTTGTTCCAATTGATTCCGGCTTAATAATGGCTAGTGATTTATGCACACGATCTAACGCATCGTAGATATCCTCGGCTAGCTCGTGCATGAGTTGCGTAAATTTGTCTTTGGCGTGTTCGTCCACTACTAATGCAGTTTCCATGCTAGCCACGTTTTCGCCTACTTCAGCCCCGCCGGCATCATGCACTTCTACTCCTAAATCAGATTCCAGCGCCGCTAAGGCTTGAGCTTTTTCGGCTGCATCTTTTGTTTCAAAATTGGCTGCGATTTTTTTATAAATCTCGTGCACGCTCATTACCCGCATGGGATCAAGTTCCACTTGTTCACCAACTGATGTATCGGCCACTAAATGACCTGCTCCTAATTCTAAAGCGCTACCACTTTCGCGCCGTGTTCGTAAAGCACTTTCAAAAGCTGCGGCAGATTCTTGCGGAGGAACCTTTGATTGATGGCTAGTGTTTAACATATAATTTCTTAATTAGCGCGACTAAATTTATTAAAAGAAAGAATCTGGTTGAGTTAGATCGGATCCCCCACCTAATTTGTCTAACTGACCACGCTCTATTACTTCGGCTTCAACAATAGCGCGATCACGACCATACTTTAAACGAGATAATTGTTTTAGTTGATCAGCTAGCGGACGATTGCCGGCGGGCGGTAAAATCGTTTTCATGTTAAATGGCCGACAGGTAGTGTTATCAATTAATAACTTAATATTAGCGGTATATTTTTCTACATTAATCACATCATTTTCATCAAAGACCGGCGCTAATTCTTTAGCAATCATTTCGGCATCTTCCACACCAATCCGGAAGGCAATCTTAGTACCAACGTTACCAAACACAGCATCACGAACTTGCGAATCATTATTCTTTACTAACTGGCTAACGTATTGATGAGCTAAAATCATGTTTAAACGATATTTTCGAGCTTCGGACAAAATAATCGCAATTGAATCGGTGGTGTAATTTTGGAACTCATCGATATAGCAGTAAAAATCTTTACGCTGCTCTTTTGGCATATTAGCTCGACCCATTGCGGCCATTTGAATTTTGGACACCATAATCAAACCAAGCAACGAACTATTAACTTCACCAATCGCCCCTTTAGATAAATTGACTAACAATATTTTCTGATTATCCATCACCTCGCGCACATTAAAACCAGATTTGGCCTGACCCACAATATTACGCATCATGTCGTTGGTTAAGAACCGACCAATTTTAGAAATCACGTAAGACAACATATCGGCGGCCTGCTGACCGGCTTGCGACTGTTCGTATTCTTGCTCCCAGAAGTTCTTTACAATCAAGTTCTTCACATGCTTCAATTTTTCTTTACGAAACTTGGCATCGGTAAACATGCGCGGTACTTCAATTAACGTCGCCCCACCGGCTTTATCATCCATCATCGCCAGCATGGCATTACGCATATAATGTTCAAACATTGGACCAATCATTTCCTGACCAAACAATTTGTAAAAAATAGCCACCATTTCTTGTACGGCAAAATCTTTTTGCTGATCGGTTTCGTACTCCAACATGTTCAAACCCATGGGGCGTTCAATATCGCCTGGTGCAAAAATCACCACATCGTCGGCACGTTCTTTAGGGATGCGCTCCAAAACATCTTCTACTAAATCACCATGCGGGTCGATTACACAGACGCCTTCACCATTCTGAATATCTTGCATGGCTAAATTCGACAACATCACGGATTTACCGGAACCAGTCTGCCCAATAACGTATAAATGGCGTTGCCGATCTCCGCGCTTAATCCGCACTGGTGTTTTAATGCCACGATACTCGACTTCCCCTAAAATTACACCTTCTTTCGGCATATTAAATGGTGGCGCGGCTTTTTTAGAAAGCAACCAACGAATATTTGGCGTTTCCGTAGTTGGCAACGGCATGTGATACAACGTGCACAACTCTTTCGTATTTAAAACAAAGGTATGTTTTTCATCAAAGGTCCGATAAATAAAATGTTCAATCTCGGCTTTACTAACAGATGGTTTACTGGCCTTGAATTCATTGGCATATAATGTGCCAGAAAACTGTGCAAAAGCACCCAAAATTGTGTGGGCCTTATATTCGGCCACTTCCTTAGTGGCAGCCGAAACCACAATCCTAATGTTAACGTCAAACCCCGGGTTAGCAGCTTTTTCCTCGAACCCTTTAACAGTTTCTTCTTCCATCGGAGACAGCCGATACTCACGCTCGGTTCGAATATCTATACCCTGTTCTCGTTTGGCATGTTCCTTAAAAAAAATGTATTTAAACGACAACCACTCTCGATAGAAAAAATTTCCAGCCACTTCGGCCCGCGCCTGTTCGTATTTTTTTCCTTGTTGCATGGTAGCGGCAATCCGCGCCGGAATGCGGGCCCAGTGAGACCGCGCCGGCCTAAAAACAAATTGAACAGCCGCCCCTTCATGTTTATCAAATTTCGAAAGTACATTAGTAAGCGCGTTCATGGGGTCTACCTCCATTTTATTGTAAATCAAAATTGGATACTCATTCGGCTTCTTTAAAGATAAACGAGTGGCCACCACCACCCCATTTGGTTCGAACACGTTATAATCTTCCACTTCATCAATCACCGCTTCATCATATTGCGCCTGAAATTGCTGCTCAAAATAGGTTCGCAAATAATAGGGAATAATTGCAAAAAAAGTAATTAACTGATCTTTGTCGGCTACTATTTCAAAACTAAAATGATCATTACGACCAAACCAAAAACGCTCCCACCAACCTTCTTCGGGCACTTGATTTAATGCAGTATACACAGCTTCGGCAATACTAATCCGCTGCTCTTCTGATTGTTTACGGTAGGAAGGATTATCGCCTTGCTGTTTTTCCTTCATGTCATCTTTTGGTACGCGCACCATTAATACTACCCGTTTCAAACTATCGGGACGACGCACCCAATGCCTAGTGATATTTCGTAATATAAAAACAAACACCACTAAAACTGTAATAGCAAACAAACAATACAAAACTATCAATACAACCGGATCAAGTATTAGATAGGTGATGAAATCTAGTACAATATATACCTGATCCATAGGTTATTATTTGTAGCGTTGTTTTAACATTTCCTCGCGCGCAAATTTCATAACATCATCAGTTTTAAGTTTTGTTTCTTGCTCCAAGAAAAATTTATTTATTCCTGGAATCATTTTTAACCACTTATGGATTAAATGGATTACCCGCCGCGCCGTTAATTTTAACCGAGTGGTTAAGGTTTCTATTTCATGCGCAACTTCTTCACCTTTTTTGCGGAAAGCCTCTTGCTGTTTAGCATCCATAGTTTGATACGCTTCCTCTAAACCGTTCGCCATGATGTTCTCTATTTCCACCTGCATGGGAGATTTACCAACGTCATCGGTCATGACTTGGTCAGTTTTAGCTTTACGAGTAGCTTGGCGCACCACATACGGAGACTCGTCCGGCTTTTCATCATTAACGTCCTTATATTGCTCAAAAGCCTGTTCTTTTGGTGGTAGATTTTCGACTGGTTTTTTGACTTCTGGTGGCTTGGGCGCTTCTACTTGAGTGGTCGCAGCGTGTTGCTCCGGGTGCTCTTTGTGTAGTTCTTGTTTTTGCATAAACATACTATACCATTTTTCAGTCTTGACTTCAAGGGTTTTTTACGATATAATCGTCATGTGAATACACCACAATTACCTGAAAATGTCCAAATCATAGAGCACAATGGCGTGCGGTGGATTGATATTGAGCAACCAACCAAGGAAGCTTTGAATTTTTTGAAGCAATCATTTGATTTTCACGTCTTGGATTATGAAGACGTTATCAGTACAACTCATCGTTCCAAAATAGACCGTTACCCTAATTATATTTTCATGATTTTGCTTTTGCCGCTATTGCAGCGCAAAGAAAATAATATCGTTTCCGGTGAAATTGACTTTTTTTTGGGAAAAGATTTTTTGATTACCATTCATCGTGGTGATATTCCAACTTATGTTGACATGTTTCAATTATGTGAAGCCAGCGACCAAGCGCGTGAGAGCTACATTCATGCATCGCCACAATACTTATTGTATAAAGTGCTGCAGCGTCTATTACAATATTGTTACCCCATTCTTGACCAAATTGATTCAGAAATTGATAAAATTGAGACAGAAATTTTTTCGAACGGAAAACAAAGTTTTCTGCAAAACATTTTGGTGGTGCGCCATAAAATTTCTGATATGCGACGGATTATTCAACCACATCGCCAAGCCTTGATTCGTTTACAAAAACCTAACCTAACCACTGAAGAGCCGGGTTTTAAACTCGAAGAAAAATTTGACGAATACTTTGATGACTTGCGTGATTATACTCAAGAAATTTGGAATCAATTGGAATCTTTTAAAGAATCGGTGGAAGCTTTACATGAAACTAATCAATCCCTCATCTCGCATCGTATTAATGAAGTAATGAAGACCCTGACGATTTTCTCGGCTTTGATGTTGCCGGCTGGTGTAGTAGCTGGTTTGTTTGGGATGAACGCCGTAAACATTCCTTTTGCCGGTAATGCGAATGATTTTTATATATTTACTGCCCTTACTGGGCTAGGTATTACTGCCACACTATTATATATTCGTCATAAGAAATTACTGTAGTTATGTCTGATCATGAATTCCCTGAAATATCTGAAAGTCAGGCTGCTCTAGAAGTTAATCGACTATTAAATAACCATACACTATTAACTCTCGGATCTCGGGCTCAATCCTTATTAGGGCATGGCACGGGTCGTTTTACCAAACCAACAATTTCCGATTTATTTCAAAACGGTCGAGTCATTCATAGCGCCTTAGTATATCCAGAACTGACTCGTCAAATTTTGACACAATCGCGTAATCCCGAACAACGACGTCAACACGAACGACAAGCACCTAAACCAAAAAAAGATACATTAAAAGCCCGGGCTGATGCCGGCGTTGCCCGTGATGAATTAATTAGTACAACACTATACACCAGTGTATTAGAACGATCGAGTGAAAATCTGGAACGCGATATGCATAATCGAGCTATTATGCTGGCCTCCTTGTTTGCCGAATTTGACATCATTGATTCTGGGATAACTAAACAAAGTAGTGGTCAAACGCGTGATCTAACTAGTATCGCTCATCGTTTATTAAGACGTTACCATAATCTGGCAGAAGCCGTGCCAAAAAGTTTTCCTGAACCACTTAATGGTCGAGGGGCTGGTTCATTTATAGAAACGGTCTTCACCGAAACATCCCGACCGACTGACTATACCGCCGGTTTAGATGATCGTACCTCAGGAATATTTGGTCCACATTTACGCGATCGTTTTTGTCGAGAATATTACGGTGATGATTATGATGGTTATGCGATTGAAGATTATCGCGGTGATGGTTTATTACAATGCACTAACCCAATTACTAGAGGTGTTTTTTTGAATAATCCCGCTAGTTTTAGCGATGCTATTGACCGGCATCCGTTGTGGCAAGCCATGACTATAGAACAAGAAAAATTTTTACCAGCTGAACCGTCTACTGATATATATACAGCTGCCTTAAATCCTAAGCATCCACGTTATCAAGCGGCCCATAGAATTTTACGTAAATATATTTTTGCCACAAAACCAGAAGAAAGTGTAAGCTTTTTAACTCATATCACAGCTAACGGTGATGATGTATCAGATCCGGTTAGTAACTATCGCAACTTTGGCTTAAGTCTGATTAGACCAGATGCTCTCGAACGTCAAAAACGAATTGGTGCCATGCTGACAGAATTATATGGTGTCGCCGGCAAAGATTATTATGATGCATTTGTGAATCAATTTAAAAGATATGGTATGGGTGATGGAAAACTCCAGGCAGCTAAAGCTACTCAAATTTCACCACGATCAGAGTTAGAAGTACGTCAACATCGTAATGCTCAACGACCATACTTACGAGTAGTGGAACACATTCCACAAACCGATGAACACATTGGGGCTTTTATTCCAGAATTATCCATCGAACAAGAACAAGGTCTTACTCCCCTTACCACCGCCATGGTCGCCGATATTCGCGAATCAACGGTGGCGCTAACTCCACTACAACGCGTTACCGGTGACACGCTAATGCAAATTATTCCTAAACCTGATAATTTTCCAGCCATGGAGATTGTTCTAACTAATGATGAGTTCACTTTAACCATTACTTTAGACCCTGATTTAGAAATTGTTTCGCCCGCTACCGATATTAAATTGCAACGTATGGCTATTGGTATTCGTGCTCAAGCTTTAGCGTTGATTCATGATGAACTTTTGGCCGTTCAAGAAATTACCTGTGGTAGTAGAACCACTCCTGCTGGTGTTGAAAAAACACCTAGTGACACTAAACCAACCAGACGACCGACTCGAGTACACCGCACTAAAAAGTTTTTAGTATTTGGTGAGGCCGCTGAAGATGAAGACCTAGTCCACCACCAAGTTACCAATGTTAGTGGTGATCAAGCTATGCTAACAGTTGATCGCCGACCACATTGGTCTGATCGAGCGCCACAACTTACCACCGAGGCCCGCCGCCATGCTTTGAATCAATGGTTAACCGCTAATGAGGGTAAATACGATAATTTACGTCCAGTCTTAGAAAATGCTTTATTGCAAGAAACAGCCCATCGTTTATCAATTCGTCGTATATTAACAGGATTATTTGAACAAGAGCGTCAACGCCGAAAAATGTTACCAAATGATTTTCCTTTGCATGATGCCATTGAAAATCTCACTACTAATACTGAGGAACGGTATCAAGTTTTACTACAAGAATATACTTATCCGAATCAATCAACCGATCAAGCTGCCGCTGGACCGCTACCAAATATATATAGAATGTCAGAACGTATGGCGGCAGATCAACGTAAAATGCAAGAGTTTGGTATTGAACCAATGAGCATTCCTGACCGGATGAAACCTACCGAAACTTATATGCCGTTTGCGCGCTATCAAACACCGTTCAAATTAGATAGCTCCGGCTTTGGCCGAATCAAACAATATACGGTAATACGAAGTAACACTGCTTTTGAGAGTGTACAAAAAATAATTAAAGGGGAAATTCAACCAACTAATACATAAAAGATGACTAGACACGAACCGAACGATCAACGTCGTTTGCAAGCAGAAATACGCTCGCCTAATTTCTTTGCTATGACTAATGGGAAGACAGCCGAGCCGATTTTTATCCAAGAAGTTCGCATTCAACAATTATTGCGTTCAGAACACTCGGCCGCCTTTGTGCTAGAAGCTATGGCAAATAGTTATTTTGCCGCAGCCGATAAACGGGGTCAGCAAGCTGAACAAGAACAGCACAGTGCCATTGGTTTACTACGTTTGATGAAGTTAGTAGAAAATGTCACAGAACCCAAAGTTCGTGCCATGGCTTTATCTTTATTTACCGCTTGGATCGCCGATCGAAATGTTGCTTATGCTAAACAAGGTAATAATGCGGCCCAACCATATGATGAAAAAATTATTCAGGCTCATGCCGACATAATAGATCAGCTGGCTACCTTCCCGGCTGAACAATCAACTCCACAGAATTGCGCAACCCTAATTGACGCTATGGCTAATGGAGTTGTTAAAGACGGTGCGACAGAACCAGCTAGGTGGAGTGCTACTGCTACTATTTTATATGTTGGTAGAATTGTGCGAGAACGTTGCGCCGAACAATATTTAGGACCAGCTAGTACTAATTTAGAAAGAGCCGAATATGGTATTGATGCGGCTAGTAAAGCTAAAACCTCAACTGGTCTAGCTGCTTTGATAAACAGCACTAGGGTACAACCATTGTATGGTAGCCATGAGGTGAACTATCCATTTG
>CAYYTZ010000010.1:0-18606 GCA_964474735.1 uncultured Gammaproteobacteria bacterium
CTGTGTTCCCGCCGCAGCGCACCTATATTGAAACAATCCGTCGTACTAAACAACGCATGCGAGATGTGGTGAAAGAGTTAAACATTACTGGACCGTTTAATATTCAGTTTTTAGCCAAAGATAATGAAATTAAAATTATTGAATTAAATATTCGCGCATCGCGTAGTTTTCCATTTGTTTCTAAGTCATGCAAAATAAATTTCGCCGAACAAGCTACTCGCGTATTACTGGGTAAGTCCGCCCCGATTGATTTCAAGCGTTTCGATTTAGATTATGTCACAGTTAAGGCCCCACAGTTTTCCTACAGCCGCATTAAAGGGGCCGACCCGGTACTGTATGTTGAAATGGGTTCTACCGGAGAAGTTGCGGCCTTTGGTGATGGTTACCAAGAAGCTGTTTTAAAAGCCATGCTGGCGGCTGGTCAATCGTTGCCAAAAAGGAAACGCATTTTATTATCCATTGGCCGGGCGGTTGATAAAGCCGGGCTATTACCGTTTGTTCAGAAATTAGCCAAGCATCATTATACGCTTTATGGCACAGAAGGGACGGCGACTTTTTATCACGCTCAAGGTATCCGGATTACCACTATTGGTAAAGGTGTAGCGGCTTTGGCTGCCATTGAACAAAAAAGTATTGATTGTATTATAAACATTCCGCGCCAGTTTACGCATCAAGAGTTGACCGATGGCTACCGGATGCGGCGGGCGGCCGTGGATTGGCATTTACCCTTGATTAGTAACGCACAAATTGCTAAAATCTATATCAATGCGATCTGTAATCTTACTCAGGCAGACCTAGCCATTAAAGCGTACGATGAATATTAAACTTCCCACCACTAACAAATTGTCTGGGCAATCAGCCAGCCAAAATTTTAGTAGTCGATTAAAGAAATATTTTCAGCAGCAACATTTATCCGTTCAAGATGTTTTGAGTATTGATCAGTTGTCAGATAAAGATATTCAATTAATAATCGCTGGCGCTTGGTTTTTTAAAAAATATTTTGTTGAAACTGGGGCAAAAAAAACTGATATCTTAAATGGAAAGTCAATTATAAATTTTTTCTGTGAAGATAGCACCAGAACGCGCAGTAGTTTTGAATTAGCCGGTAAACATTTAGGCGCTGATACCATTAACGTATCGGCGTCATCGTCAAGTATGCACAAAAAAGGAGAATCACTTTACGATACGGTCCGGACCTTAAACCAATTGCATGCGGATTGTATTATTATCCGTGACAGCCATGCCCTAACGCCAGCTTTAGTGGCAAGCGAAGTAACCGCCCCAATTATCAATGCCGGCGATGGCTGGCACGAGCATCCTAGCCAGGCGTTGCTGGATCTTTATACTATGTTAGAAGAATTCGGCGATGTGTCTGGGAAAACTATCGCTATTATCGGCGACGTCTTACATAGTCGGGTGGCCGGTTCTTTAATGCGTATAGCCAAGCGCGCTAAGATGAAGATAAGGGTAATTGCTCCACCAACTTTAATTCCGGCCCAGCTTAAAAAAGTATTTGGTGTTCAGGTTTTTCATGATATGGAAACTGGTTTAAAAGATGCTGATGTTATTTATGCTTTAAGAATCCAATTGGAACGCGCTGCCATGGCTTATATCCCAACCGTCAGAGACTATTCTAAATTGTATTGTGTTAATGCCGAACGGTTAGCTTTAGCTAAACCAATGGCTATTGTTATGCATGCGGGACCAATTAACCGTGAAGTGGACTTAACTACCGAGGTAATGGAAGGTAAGCAATCTCGAGTGGAAAAGCAAGTACTAAATGGCCTGGCCGTCAGATTGGCTTTACTTTATTTGTTAATTGAACAAGCTCAATGAACCTGCTGATAAAAAATGGTCTCGTGACGGATCCGGTCAATAAAATAATTGATAAAAAATTAGATGTTTTGATTAGCAATGGCAGGGTTGCACGTTTGGCAAAAAATATTCCCCTCACAGCGGATCATATTATTGACGCGAAAAATTGTATTGTGGCACCGGGTTTTATCGATATGCATGTGCATATGCGCGAACCGGGTCGTGAAGACAAAGAAACCATCGCCACCGTTACTCGGGCGGCGGCACGCGGTGGTATTGCAACTATTGTGGCCATGACCAATACAGACCCAGTAGCTGATCATCCAACCGTTTTAGAGTATATTTATTCCAGAGCAAAATCAGACGGGGTGGTTCATGTTTATCCGGCGGCTAATATTACGCAACGGGCCGAGGGCAAGCAGCTGGCAGAAATTGGACAATTAAAAAAATACGGTGCCGTGGCGTTAACTGACGACGGCTTGCCGATTACCAATCTAAATATTTTGCGGCGCGCGCTAGAATATGCCGGCATGTTTAATTTACCACTGTTAGCCCATTCCCAAGATATGGATTTAACGGCCGGTGGGGTAATTCATGAGGGAAGAGTTTCAACCGAACTGGGCTTACCCGGACAACCAGCGGCGGCGGAAGTAGCGGCAATTATGCGAGAAATCAGTGTTGCTCAAATGACCAATCGGTCTGTGCATTTTTGTCATGTCAGTACCCGAGCGGCCTTAGAATTTATTGCCGATGCCAAAAAACGGGGGATACCAATTACCGCCGAAGCCTGTCCGCATTATTTTACCCTGACGGATGAAGCGGTAAAAAAATACGGCGCTCAAGCCATTATGCAACCACCGTTAAGGCCAGAAGATGATCGACAAGCCGTTATTGAATATTTGCGCAACGATGTTATTGATGTTATTGCCACAGATCATGCCCCACATTTATTGGCCGATAAATATCAGGAATTGACGGAAGTGGCCCGTGGAATGGTCGGCTTAGAAACTTCCGTTCCATTGGTTATGACGGAACTTGTTTTAAAAAATAAATTAACGGTAAAGCAGATGGTCGAAAAAATGTCGTGTAATCCGGCCAAGATTGTACATTTGGATAAAGGTCATCTGTCAGTTGGCGCAGCGGCAGATGTTACAATCATTGATCCAAAATTGACCGAAATTATTGATAAAAATAAATTTGCCAGCAAGGGGCGCAATACCCCATATCATGGTTGGAAATTAACTGGTATACCAATATATACAATTGTCGACGGGCGCATCGTTATGCGTCAACGCGAACTGTTATAAGATAGTATGCTAAGTTTAGTAGCCTACCCACTGCTATTAATTACAGGCTTAATCGTGGGGCTGTATGGTTCAACTGCCGGTGGTGCATCTTTAGTCAGCTTGCCGGTGCTGGTTTTGTTAGGTTTGCCGACGACTTTAGCTTTAGGCACTAATCGTTTTAGTATTGTTTTTCTTGAATTAACCGGAGCGGCCAGATTTTATCAAAAGCAATCAACGACCATTAAATGGCGAACTGGTTTGTTGTTAGCTAGCGGTTCAGTTATAGGTTCGTTAATTGGTGCTAATTTAGTTTTACAAGTGCCAACCAAATATTTAGATATCGTAGTCGGTGCTACATTGTTATTTGTTTTGATATTAATTTTTCGCCAGAAAGATTTTACTCAACCGCTGGTGGCTAGACAACCGCATCCAATTATTATGTTTTTTCTCGCCATGGCCTTAGGGGTGTATTTAGGTTTTGTGGGTGCGGGGGCTTTTGGAATTTTATTAACCATGGCCCTGCTTTGGCAAGGATATACATTCATCCAAAGCGCCGCCTTAAGTCGTTTAATTGGATTCTGCACATCGGCTGTAGCGGCCATTGTGTTTATCAGCAATCATTTAGTGAATTACCCAGCCGCTATCGCCTTAGGAATCGGCTGTATTGGTGGGGCTTGGTTTGGACCAAGCATTGCACTAAAGCGTGGTGAACCATTTATTCGAAAACTATTTATTGTCATTGCGGTAATTACGGCAATAAAATTAATTTATCAGGCTATTTTCTAGACGATTTACCTAGACGATTTAACAGCAGCTTGCTATACTAGCGCAAATATGGCGCAGCTTTGGAACAAAGGCTATAACATCAATCAAGAGATTTTTCGCTTTACCGTTGGCAACGATTATGTTTTAGATCAGTTAATGATTCCGTATGATATTTACGGTACAATTGCGCACGGAGCCATGCTTAAAAAAATCGGTGTCTTAACTTCAGCCGAATTTAAGCGCGTCCATACGGCTTTACGTCAGTTACTAAAGCAATGGCAGGCGGGTAAATTTCAAGTGCAGCTACAGGATGAAGATGGGCACACGGCCATAGAAAATCATTTAGTAAAAAAACTTGGGGATTTAGGAAAAAAAATTCATACGGCACGTAGTCGCAACGATCAAGTTGTCACAATGACGCGGCTTTATGTTAAACAGACTTTGCTGCAACATTATCAGTATACCTTAGATGTGATTGCTGAATTATTGCGTCTAGCCAAGCGTTACGAGTTTTTGCCAATGCCGGGTTATACGCACATGCAACGTGCCATGCCAATGTCGGCGGGTATGTGGTTTGATCAATATGCTGAAGCTTTATTGGATGATTTACATTTATTAGAAACGGCTTATCGCTTGAATGATATGAATCCATTAGGAAGTGCCGCTGGTTTTGGTGTCAATTTAAATATTGATCGTGCCTATACAACTAAACTACTCGGTTTCGAGCGAGTCCAGAATAATCCGGTCTATGTTTCATATACCCGTGGTAAAATTGAAGCCGCTGTATTGTTTGCGCTCAATCAGTTGATGGGTAGTTTTGCCAAATTTTCCAATGATATATTGATGTTTTCCATGTCGGAGACTGGTTATGTCGAGTTACCAAAAGAATTTTGCACCGGCTCATCATTAATGCCGCAAAAACGTAATGGTGATGTTTTCGAGCTGACCCGCGGTAAAGCTAACGTTATGTTGGGGTATTTAGTGTCAACTATAGAATTACAAAACACTTTATTATCCGGCTACAATCGTGATTCGCAATTGTCCAAAGATTTATTGGTGAACGGCTTAACACTTTATGACAATACAGTAAAGGTAATGCTGACGGTGACTGGCGGTTTAGCTATGAATAAAGCTAAATGTAAAGAAGCTTGCAGTGCAGAAATATTTGCCACAGACTATGCCTTAGATTTAGTTAAACAAGGTGTTCCTTTTAGAGATGCTTACCGTCAGGTTGCAGCAGGAGTTGATTCTTTAGTACGAATTGATCCAGAAAAAAATATTCGGGCCAAACGCCATCTGGGAGCAACTGGTAATTTAGGCTTGTCTAAAATTGTCCAAGAGCGGGCCAAGCGTCAACGCTGGTGTGCCGGAGAGCAAAAACGTTGGCAAGCGGTTCAGCGCAAATTACTTGGAGTCTTATAAACTTAGGTCTAGGCCGTACTGTAACGCTATTATATGAAAAAAATATCTACCACCATTAATTTCTTAGGTGTTAAGTTCAATAATCCAATTGTTTTAGCGTCAGGTATTTTGGGCGTCACGGCCGCTTCGCTAAAACGCTGTGTCGATTTGGGGGCTGGTGGCGTGACAATAAAGTCACTATCATTGGAGCCAAGAACCGGTCACCCCAACCCCACGATGGCAGGTTTTGATAATTATTTTTTAAATGCCGTAGGCTTGTCCAATCCTGGTGTGGCTGAAGGCATAAAAGAAATAATAAAATTTAAAAAAAATGTTCGGGCGCCAATTATTGGTAGTATATTTGCTGGGAATGTAGAAGAATTTGGTGAAGTTACGAAAAAAATATGTACCGCACCAATTGATATTCTAGAAGTCAATATTTCTTGTCCTAACGTGGGAGATGAATTTGGTTGTCCCTTTGCCTACAGCACTGAAGCGGCTGCGGCTATTACAAAAATGGTTAAAGCCAATGCTAAAGATGTTCCGGTCAGTATCAAATTGTCGCCTAACGCTTGGAATATCGGGCAAATTGCGGCTGCTTGTGAAAAAGCTGGGGCGGACGCTATCACGGTTGTTAACACGGCTGTCGGCATGGCCATTGATACCGAATTTCAGACGCCGTTACTTTCTAATAAAGTTGGCGGTATGTCTGGCCCGGCCTTAAAGCCAATTGCTTTAAAATCGGTTTGGGATGTGAAGAATTCGGTGCAAAAAGCCTCTATCATTGCTACTGGCGGAGTGACGAATGGAGAGGATGCTATAGAAATGATGTTAGCTGGCGGAACTTTGGTTGGAGTTGGCTCGGCGGTATTTTGGCGCGGAGCTGAAGTTTTTGGCAAAATAAATGACGAAATGAAACAGTACATGAAGAAGAAAAAAATAAATACCCTGACGGAATTAATTGGTAAAGCGCACAAAGTATGAAGCCACAAGTTGCTACATTACTTAAGGTAAAAACTGAGGCTGAAAATGTCTTATCATTTAAATTTAAATATCCAGGATTAAAATCACAGCCCGGTCAGTTCGTGATGATTTGGTTGCCCGGGATTGATCAGAAACCATTTTCGATTGCCGGTGATGATGGTAAAACTTTTACGGTGGCAGTTTTTAAAATTAAAACCTTTACCGCGGCATTATTTAATTTAAAAGTGGGGGATAAAGTTGGAGTGGCTGGTCCATTTGGTAAACCCTACACCTGGAAGCCGCGTCAGTATGTAATAGCGGTTGGTGGAGGTTATGGTTCGGCTCCGTTGGCTAACCTTATTCAACAGGCTCAATTAGATAAATGTAGTTGCGAATTGCTAATTGGGGCGCGCACCAGTAAATTATTACTTTATCCAAAACGTTTTCCAAAAACCTTTATTGCCACAGACGATGGCTCATTGGGGCATCATGGCTATGTTACACAGGTATTGGAACGGCGCTTACAGGCTTTATCGAGTGCACAGCGGTGCAAAACCACGGTTTATGTGTGTGGCCCAGAAGTAATGGAATATGCCGCTGCTACCATAGCCCAGCGTTATCACGTGGCTTGTCAAATTAGCCTGGAACGCTATATGAAGTGTGGTTTTGGTGTTTGCGGACAGTGTTGTATTGATGACACCGGAGAGCGTATGTGTGTGGAGGGACCGGTATTGTCTGGCGAGCGCGCCTTAAAACTGGCGGAATTTGGCAAGTATCACCGCGATAAATCCGGTAAGATTATTCATTACTAACAAACTTGATAATATATGGAAAAGTTATTAGCCATGTTAGAAGAAGTTGGAGCCGTTATGCCAAACGATCATTTTGTTGGCACATCCGGTAATCACTTTGACACTTACATCAATAAAGACGCTCTTTACCCATATACCGATAAAGTAGCCATGGTAGGCGAAATGTTTGCGGAAAAATTTAAAACTTACGATGTACAGGTTGTGGCCGGCCCAGCCTTGGGAGGTATTATTCTATCACAATGGACTGCAGCGGCTTTATCACGATTAACGAACAAAAATGTCTTGTCGGTGTATGCAGAAAAAAAGGACGATACATTAAAAATGACACGCGGTTATGACAAAATTGTCGCGGGGAAAAATGTGGCGGTAGTTGAGGATCTTACCACAACTGGTGGTTCACTGCAGAAAGTTATTGCCGCCGTTCAGGCCGCTGGCGGAAAAGTAGTTGTGGCAGCCGTGATGGTCAATAAAAATCCTCAGGCGGTTAATAGCCAGTTTTTTGGTGTGCCATTTGTGGCCTTGGCGGAAAAAGTGGTACAAATGTACGCTCCGGCGGACTGTAAATTATGCGCCAACAATATACCAGTAAATACCACTATCGGCCATGGTAAAAAATTTCTTGAAACTAAAGGTAAATAAAATTATGAAATATCAAGATCGCCTTGCCCTCACCAACAACGCTATAGCCAAGCGTCTATTTACAATCATGGCGGAAAAAGAGACAAATGTGTCTGTCGCCGCCGACGTTACCGATGCTAATAGTTTGGTAAAATTGGTGCAGCAGGTAGGGGATAGTATTTGTGTGCTCAAGACGCATATTGACGTGATTAGCGATTTTACGCCTGATTTGATTACCGCATTACTAGATCTCAAAAAAAAGCACAACTTCCTAATTTTTGAAGATCGCAAATTTGCCGATATTGGTAATACCGTAAAATTACAGTACAGCGGTGGAATTTACCGAATTGCCGATTGGGCAGATATTATTAATGCCCATGTGGTACCTGGCCCAGGAATTATCGAAGGCTTGCGCAGCGTAGGAAAAGATAAAGGGGCCGGATTAATATTACTAGCCGAAATGAGTTCGGCTGGAAACCTAGCTACTGGGGAATACACCAAAACTGCCGTGCAGTGGGCTCAACAATATAGCGATTTCGTTTTCGGTTTTATTGGCATGAAGAAATTATTAGCTGACCCTAGATTTATTACCATGACCCCAGGGGTGAACCTAGCCGATAATGGTGATGGCTTAAAACAACAATACGTTACTCCAGAACAGGCGGTTGGCGGCGGGTCAGACATTATCATCGTTGGTCGCGGTATTTATGGCGCCAGCGATCCAGCCGCAGTGGCTAAACAGTATCGGGCAGCGGGTTGGCAAGCGTACCAACAAATCTAAACGGCTCAACTTTTTCTAGTTTTACTGGTTGAAATGTACCAACTAAATTGGCTGTGGCCGGAGCCTGAAATTCTACAGTAATCTGATGTTGATTTCGCCCCAACCAGTGATTTTTAGAATATTTTTCCACTAAGATACGGTCAACCACGCCAAGGCGGGGTAGTTGGTTTTCCATAAATGTTTGTTCAAGCACGGTTGTTAACTCACGGAAGCGCCGTTTTTTTTCTGCCACCGTAACATCATCTAGATAACGGCGGGCGGCTACCGTACCGGGTCGCACAGAGTATTGTGCAATAAATGCCATGTCGAATTTTGCGTATTCCATTAAACTGCGCGATTCGGCAAATTCTACAGCGGTTTCTCCACTAAAACCAACAATAATATCGGTCGAAAGCGAAACATTTGATATGCCAGTTTTAATATCGTCAATCAATTTTATATAGTGTTCGCGTGTATAGGGGCGATTCATTTTGCGCAATATTTTTAAACTGCCAGATTGAGCCGGTAGATTTATTTGCTTACATAATTTATCGTATTGCGCGATGGTAGTAATGACATCTGAAGTAAAATCGCGCGGATGGGGTGCATGAAAACGAAGCCAAAAATCACCGTCAAGTTTTGCCACTGCCGCCAGTAATTCTGCAAAAGTCAGCTCCTGACCCGGTTTATCCAGACCGTACGAATTTACATTCTGGCCGAGCAAATGGATATCTTTGTAACCGCGAGCGACCAAATTTTTCACTTCATTAATAATGTCTAGCGCTGGACGAGACCGTTCCCGACCACGCGTATAAGGCACAGCACAATAAGTACAGAATTTATCACACCCCTTCATAATTGGCACCCAAGCCCGGAAGGTGGAATTATGGATTGGTTGAATATCAAAATAACCCATTTGATCGCGCTGATTAACGGTTTCTTCAATTTGCGTCTGGGCTAACAATAAAGGCAAGTTCGGCAAATCTTCAATTTCAAAAACCAGATCAAATTTGGGAGCCAAGGCTTTTTTATCGTGTGGTAAGATACAACCAGTTAAGATGGTTGTCAGCTCCCCGGCCTGCTGGCGTTTTTCCCAGTGACGAAATTTACCGTAAATGCGATCGACAGCAGATTGGCGAATAGCACAGGCCACTACCACAATAATGGCTGCCGCCCGGTCATCAGTGGTGCGGGTATATCCAAGTTTTTCTAAAACACTGGCCACGCGTTCACCGTCGGATTTATTCGTTTGACAACCAAGCGGCCACACATAATATGTCTTCATAAGCAGGCTAGAGTGTAGTGAATTTGCATCCTTTCGTCAATTAAGCTATGCTATTCTCGCGTTATGCTACACCATCCAACCCTCTCACAATTTGTCTTGGAACAAGAACGAGTCACTGGCGGTTCCGGTGATTTTTCGCAAATATTGTTAGACATTGGTGTGATCGGTAAAGTTATCTCGCGTGAGGTGAATCGAGCTGGTTTAGCTGATATTGTTGGTGATGCTGAAACGTCAAACAGTTCGGGCGATCAAGTGAAAAAGTTAGATATTTTAGCGAATGATTTGTGTATTCGTTATCTATCTACGACAGATCATTTTTGCGCGATCGCTTCAGAAGAAGAGACTGACATTGTACCGTTGCCAAAAGGAGCGCAAGCCAAATACGTTATTGCCTTTGATCCTTTAGATGGCTCTTCTAATATTGATTCCAATGTCTCGATTGGAACAATTTTTTCAATTCATCAGCGGCGGAGCGCTTTAGGCGAGCCGGGTGAGTTAAACGATTTTTTACAAACCGGGCGGACGCAAGTGGCGGCTGGATATATTTTGTACGGGTCAAGTACCATGTTGGTTTATAGCACCGGTCATGGGGTGCATGGGTTTACGCTCGATACTAGTATTGGTGAGTGGTTATTATCACATCCACATATGAAAATTCCAGACACCTGTTCCATTTACTCCGCGAATGAAGCCTATCACAATACTTGGGATGAAGCGGCTCGTCATTTTCTGGAAGAATTTAAACGTACGCACGCCAAAGCCACCTCACGCCACATTGGATCACTGGTAGCGGATCTACATCGCAATATCATTAAAGGTGGTTTATATTTTCGCCCCTTTGATGATGCTGCACATAAAACGGCCAAACTACGTATCAATTATGAATTAAAACCATTAGCCTTCATTATTGAGCAGGCTGGTGGCTACGCCAGCGATGGTCAGCAAAATATTCTAGATATTATTCCGCAACAATTACATCAAAAACTGCCCATGGTGGCTGGTAATCGGTTAGTGGTTGAGCAATATCAAAAAATCGCGCAACATCAACAGGCCTAAACCTTAGCCGTTAGTTTACACGGTTAAGGTTTTTTCGCTGATTTGTTTTTGCAGATATGCCACAAAGTCCGCCACAGTATATTCGGTGGTGGCTTTTTCGCCGCGTTTTCGAATTGTGACCAGGCCATTAGCGAGTTCTTTATCACCAATCACAACAACATACGGAATTTTTTCGCCCGCTGCTTTGCGGATTTTATTTCCGACTGTCGCGCTATCACAATCAAGTTCAACGCGGATACCGGCGATTTCCCAGGCTTGTTTTAGTTTTGTACAATAATCAATGTGTTTCTCACCCACCGATAATATTTTAACTTGAACCGGTGCTAACCAAGTAGGAAAATTCCCCGCAAAATGCTCAATCATAACACCAAGCCAGCGCTCAACCGATCCCATTACGGCTCGGTGCACAACGACCGGCCGCTGGGTTTGGTTATTAGCATCAATATATTCTAAGGCAAAGCGTTCCGGTAAGTTAAAATCTAATTGTACAGTCGAAAGTTGCCACTCACGACCAATCGCATCTTTGGCGATAAAATCCAATTTAGGTCCATAGAAGGCGGCTTCACCCGGTACAACCTTATACGTCCAATTACGCTTAGAGATTAATTGTTCTAAGGTGGTTTCTGCTTGCTCCCAGACTTCTGGCTTACCTAAATATTTTTCTGGATGAGCCGGATCACGGGTTGAGACACTTACCCAAAATTCTTTCAAACCAAAGGCGTCGTAAGTAGTTTTAATTAAATTAATAATATTATCAATTTCCGTTTCAATCTGATCTGGGCGCATAAACACATGACAATCGTCTTGAGTGACACAGCGCACGCGGGTTAGCCCAGATAATTCGCCCGATTTTTCGTTACGATAAACTGTGGTAGTACAAGCCCAGCGCATGGGTAAATCTCGATAACTATGGGGCTGTGATTTGTACAACATCATGAAATGCGGACAATTCATCGGCTTCAAATAATAATCTTGCTCATCTACACGCATTGGCGCAAACATGGCGTCATATTTACCCAAATGCCCAGAAGTTTTATATAAAACATCTTTAGCAATATGGGGTACCCAAACTGGTGTGAAACCAAGTTTTTTTTGTTCGATGTCAACAAAATTTTCTACCACTTGGCGTAAAGCAGCACCCTTGGGATAAAACAATGGAATGCCGGGGCCGACCTCGTCAATAATAGTAAAGAGACCTAATTCTTTACCAAGTTTACGGTGGTCACGTTTCTTGGCTTCCTCCAGCATGGTTAAATGTTGCTGCAACTCTGTGGCTGTGAGAAATGCCGTCCCATAAATGCGGGTCAACATTTTCTTTGTTTCATCGCCACGCCAATACGCGCCAGCCAACGATAACAGCTTAAAATACTGTAATTCTCTTTGTGGATTTTCACTATGACCACCTTTACACAAATCAAGAAAATTTCCTGGATTATTTTCCGTGATGGTTTTGGCTTGCAGACCAAACTCGGCGATGAGTTCTAGTTTGTATGGGTTATCGGCAAAGTCTATTTTGGCTTGGTCAACCGTAACTTCTTTTACCACAAAAGCGTTCCAGGTTTGCAGAATGGCGCGCATTTTATCCTCGATTTTTGGAAAGTCGGCTTCGGTAACTTTAATATCTCCCATATCAAAGTCTTGGTAAAAGCCGTTGGTAATGGCTGGCCCAATAGCATTTTTGGCATTAGGCCAAAGCTGTTTTACTGCGGCCGCCAACAGATGCGCCGCTGAGTGGCGTACGTTATGTAGTTGATCGATGTTCATATTATTATTCGTTAGACGTTGCTTGGTCTATAATCATTTCTAAATGGATTTGCTGTTCTAGGCCAGGGGAGCGGGTTGCCCAAAAAGGTGTAATTTGCACTGCCACGGCCGTGACCTGATCGTATGATAGTAAAGTATCTTGAATTTGTTGAGGAGTTTGGTTGATTAAAGTGGCGCGATCGATAAAATCTAGATTTGGTGTAATAGTCGGCAATGGAATGGTGCCAGTTATTACCATATTCCCACCACTATTTTTTTCTAATTGGTAGGTTAGCTGGGTTGTGTCAGCGGCTGGACTGTCTGCTGTAATTAAGGCGGTTAAGGTCGTTGGATCGAAGACGATCGTACTGGCTGTAGCGGTGGTAGTAGCTGTAATGCTGTCGCTAATTTCGCCGATGGCTGGGCTAACTGTAGTGGCGGCATCTTCCAGTAGCATTAAATCTTGATTAACCGTTCCGCTGCTGACTTTAGTTTGCAGTTCAGCTGCGGCTGCGCTAGGCAATTCCGTCGTAGCCTGAATTTCAGCTTGTTCGGCTAGGGTGTCGGTTAAGGTTACGCGTTTTATCACACCACCAGTCATCGCGCTGGTACTTTCTGCATAAATATTATCTTTTAAACCATCCCACAGTGCTACGATCTCAAATTTACTCGGCCCGATATCACCACTAGCACCAGCTTGATCGGCGTAGACCGGAACACTGACGCTGCCACCGGCGGGTACAGTTACCGTCTCGTCGGTTCGAAACAGAACGCCTGCTTGGGATTGTAGGCGGGTAGTTTTTACTAACGGCTGGTCGGCTGAATAATTATTTACGATAGTAACAGTACCACGCGCAATACCATCGGTTGATTCACCGTCATAATCCGTAAAGACAATCTGGTGCGACACTGCCGTTGTAATTACTTCACCGCCTAGTTCTTTGGCTGTATAACTGAAGGTTGTGCTGCTGGCTGGCTGAGCCAGCGTGACAATTACCGTTGTCTTGCTAAACGCTACATAAAAAATAAAGACTATAACCACCAACACAATTGCACAGTACGCAATTATCAGGGGCGAGAAAAAACGTTGAATTCGTTGCTCACATTTCACGCGCGTATTATATCAGAACGACGGCCTGAGCGCCAAGTAGCTTTTGCAAGTCAGTCACCGCACTATGGTCGACCCGTTGTTTTAACGACATTACCTTATTATCAACCGTTAAGTAGCAGGGGAGTTGGCCGGGAAACTTTTGCAGGATCGTTTTAACCGTACTGATCGCCGAGCGATCGGTGGTGTCGGAAATTTGAATGACTAAGCATTCATCCGGCCAGGCCAATACATCTTCAGCGATTATTTTACACTCTCCATTGCGCTTGGAGATTTTTCCTTTTAGCCGTACCACTGCACCGTCGCATAGGACTGTTTTCATACTCTGAACCACTTTTGGAAAAATAATGGCTTCCAGTTCGGTAGTAGGATCAGTCATCCGGGCAAACATCATACTGTCATTGGTTTTTGTGCGTACGCGTTTTATGGTTTGAGCTATCACCACACAATCAATTGGACTGTTATGTTTTAACTGTTGAGCGGCCGCCAAAGTCATAAACTGCTTGCCTAAATAAGTTTGCAGTTTTTCCAGTGGATGTGCCGTAATATATAAACCAAGTAAATCTTTTTCCCATTCAAGTTTTTGTCGTTGTTGCACGGGAGCGGCCGGCGTCAAGTGTAATTTTGGAACATGTTGAACACCATTTAAACTGAATAAATTTCCTTGGCCACTCAGACGTTCTTGTTGGGCTTGTCGATTATATTGCAAAAGTGTTTCGACATTCTCCAGTAACTGAGCAGCTTCACCAAAATCTAAACAGGCGCCAGATTTGATTAAACTTTCCAGAGATTTTTTGTTAAGATCCTTATGTTGTAAACGTTGTAAAAAGTTTTCAAGTGAAGTGAATTGGCCGTGGGTCTTACGTTCGGAAATAATGGCAGTAACTAAATTTTGTCCAACATTTTTAATTGCGGTTAAACCAAAACGGATTCTGGGCTCTGGCGTTTTTAGAGATTCTTTAACCACAGTGAAGGTCGAGAAGCTTTCATTAACATCGGGTGATAATACGGCAATACCCAGTTCGCGGGCTTCCTGCACTTCAATAGCCACTCGTTCAGAATCCGCGGCATCCGACGTTAACAAACTGGCGATAAATTGGGCTGGATAGTTGGCTTTAAGGTAGGCTGTTTGGTAAGCAATCAGGGCATAACCGGTCGAATGTGATTTATTGAAACCATAATGGGCAAATGGTTCAACGAATTCCCAAAGCTGTTCCGCCACCGCTTTATTGACTTGATTGCGTAAGCAACCAGCAATAAATTTATGTTTTTGTTCATTGAGTAAAGATTCAATTTTTTTAGCTACGGCTTTAATCAATAAATAACCTTCACCGGCCGTGAAGCCAGCTACGTCACGCGCTAGGGCCATTACTTGTTCCTGATAAACTAAAATTCCATAGGTTTTTTCTAACACCGGTTTCAATTGAGGCACCACATACGTTACTGTGCGTTTACCGTGTTTACCCGCAATATATTCAGGAATCCGCTCCATTGGACCAGGTCGATATAATGCCACCATAGCAATAATATCTTCGAATTCGGTTGGTCTTAATTCACGTAAATAGCGCTTCATGCCAGAGCTTTCTAATTGAAAAATTCCGGTCGTTTGACCTTTTTGCAATAAGCGGTAGGACGGTTTGTCGTTCAATGGCAATTGATCGATATCAATTTGTTCGCCGGTAGTTTTTTCTATTAACTCGATACTCTGTTCAATAATGGTCAAATTTTTTAAACCTAAAAAATCCATTTTTAACAAGCCAAGTCGTTCAATTGGATGCAAGGAATATTGCGTGACAATATTACGATCGTCACTAGAGGCGTATTGAGTTGGCGTATAGTGGTCTAGCGGTTCCTTGGTAATTACCACACCACAAGCATGAGTGGAGGTATGGCGAACACAACCTTCCAATTTTTTTGCCATATCAATTAGTCTAGCCGCATCGGTATCTTCCTGGTAAAGCTGCTGTAATTCGGCCACATTGGCTAGCGCCTCATTTAGAGAGCTCATTAATGGAATCATTTTTGCAATAGTATCGCAGAAGCCATAACTTAGACCCATTACGCGACCAACATCACGCAAGGCAGCTCGGGCAGCCATAGTTCCAAAGGTAATAATTTGGGCAACGTGGTCTTTACCATAACGCGATTCCACATAACGAATAACTTCATCACGTCGGCTGTCGGCAAAATCCAAATCAATATCAGGCATACTGACGCGTTCTGGGTTTAAAAAACGTTCAAATAATAATTCATAGCGCAATGGATCAATATTCGTGATACCGGCTAAATACGCCACAATACTGCCGGCGGCGCTACCACGACCTGGCCCAACGACAATTTTTTGTTGTTTAGCCCAATTGACAAAATCTTGCACAATTAAAAAATATGAAGCAAAACCGGTTTTTCCAATAACTTCAAGTTCGTAATTTAGACGCTCCAAGGCAGCGGCGGACTGTTCAGTTGAATAGCGTTTTGGGATGGCCGATACACAAAGTTCGCGGAGGGCTTGGTCAGCTGTTACTCCTTGTGGCAAGGCATAAAATGGTAATTGAATTTTACCCAATTCAATTTCGGCGTGACAGCGTTCTGCAATCACATTAGACTGAGTCACGGCATCTGGATAATCTGCAAATCTTTTGGCCATTTCTGCAGCGCTGGCTAGAGAATAATCTTCACTACGCATGGATAGTCGTTTATCATCAGCCAATTGGTGTTTAGTTTGTATACAAACTAATACATCTTGGGCATCAGCATCGTCTGGTTTAAGATAATGAGAATCAGCCGTTGCGACCAGTGGTGTTTTGGTTTGTTGTGATAGTGCCACTAAACCTTGGTTGACAATAGCTTGAGCGGGGAGGGATGGATGCTGTTGAATTTCCAGAAAGAAATTATGTTCGCCAAAAATTTGTTTATATTGCGTAACAATACGGGTGGCGGCAGCTAGATCTTGCTGTAAAATTGTTCGAGCAATTTGACCATTTAGACAAGCACTTAAAGCAATTAAGCCATTATGGTATTTTGCTAGCGTTTCAAGATCGACTCGTGGTTTGTAATAGTAACCTTGCAGATTAGCCATTGTGACCAATTTCAATAAATTTCGATAACCTTCACTGGTTTCGGCTAAAACAACTAAGTGATATGGTTTATCATCTAGGCGGGGTTGGCGATCATTCAACCCGCGCTGTGCCACATAAAGCTCAACACCAATAATTGGTTTGATATTGGCTTTGAGACAAGTTTCATAAAATTCAACAATACCATAGAGTGATCCGTGGTCTGTCAAAGCCAGTGCCGGGTAACCTTGTTTTTTTGCATGATCCACTAATTGCGCAATACTGGGCAAACCATCGAGTAGTGAATATTCGCTATGAACGTGTAAGTGAGTAAATTCCATAATCATTTCAAGTAGTCGAATTATAACAAGTGTGCTACACTATAGCCAATAACTATCAAAATTATGAACAAAACACCAATTGTCAAGGAACCGATTAAAGCTAAAAAAGGGCTGCGTAGTGGTCGTTTAACGATTGCTATGCATAATTTGGCGTATATTTGCGTTGGATTGGCTATTATTTTAGCGGTGGCGCAATTTTGGCTATATGGATTAAGGTATCGACGGGTATTTAGCCCGAATGTTTGGTCTTCGGTGACATTGACGAATGGTCAGGCTTATTTTGGACATTTAGAACAATATGGTCCAAGTACAGTTGTATTATTTGATGCGTATTATTTACAAACTGTTCCAGCAAGCGCTGAAGATACTACGGCCGATACAACCGTAACCAACTCAGACACAAATACCGATTCTGCCAATATAACCGCAACGGCGGATGAGACAACAGATTCGGGCTTGCAATTAATGAGCATTGCAAACGACTTGCACAAACCATATAACTATCTGATTATTAATCGTGATCAGATTATGTTTTGGCAACAACTCACCGCCGAGTCTCCGATTGTGCAAACACTCGAAAGTCAAAAATAATTATAATCACTTAACGTTTATTCTTCTTCTTTGTGCGCTGCGCGACGGCGTGGGGTTTTCGATTTGCCGGTGAAATTTTGAATCAATTCAAGAATGTTGCCCACCTGTTCACTCACGCCCGATAAGGCGTCAACTGAGTGCGTTACTTTTTCTTTAATCACTTGTACGGTTTCGTCCAGTTCTTCCATTTTTTGGCGAAAATCAGAAATCATTTCATTACTCTGTTTAGAAATTTGGGCAATGTAGTACATTATCCAAACTAGAAAAACTGTAAACACAGCAATACATGCTGCGACAGTTACATAAAGAATGTCTTGCGAAGTAGCTAACATAAGTCGCTTTTTATTTGTATTAGTCTTGACTTCAGTATAACACACGTTTAGACTAAAGCCCATGGATGAGCTTCGTGGCAAAGATTTAAAGACCGCTTATTGGATTAATACTCACCAGCGGGAAGTGGCTACGGCCATAAAGATAGTTAGTATAATTATCATTACAATCATTTGGTTGGTGTTTTTTGTGTACTTAATTGGTTATATTAGAAATTACTCTAAAACGGAGCAGGCTTTGTCTGGGGCAGGTGATGTTTCGGTAAATTACGATTCATTAACAGCTCCGGAAAATTTAATTGTATTAGGCCGCGATGCCACCGCTCATAGTAATAGCACTATCGATGCCTATGCGATTGTCCAAAATCCCAATAAGTTTTACGCCGGACGTTTTAGTTACAGTTTTACCATTGCCGGAGTTTCAAAAACGTTTGATACCGGTATTATCATGCCGAACGAAACAACCTATTTAGTTGTAAATAATGTGACAGCGCCGGCTACCGCTAGTGTGGAAGTAAAAGTCGAAAATGTCGATTGGCAACGTATTCATGGTCGGCCAATTGTAACTGATTTTCAAGTGCAAGAATTGAAACTTGAGACTAGCGAATTAGCTGCCGCAACAGCCACCGTAACGGAAGATACAACCAGTAATACTGGTACAGCAACCAATACCAACGCCG
>CAYYTZ010000011.1:0-499 GCA_964474735.1 uncultured Gammaproteobacteria bacterium
TCACGCCGCTAGGATAGGGCGCGATGACGCTGATGAGGGCGGAGCCAACAACAATGCTCGGCCTGACTTCGACCTGCCACACGGTCACCTGCTGACGAGCATTGGTGATAGGTGGTGGTCGAAATTCAATCCCAGTAGAAGAAGTGTTTTGCGGGGTACCGTCGTCGCCATTGGAGAAGCGACGGAACATACTGCCGAACAAGTCGAACAGATTTTCCATGGCGCCTCCTTAGGCGTTGGTCTTTATTTGGGAATAGGGACTTTTACAGCCCCCGCGATGTCAAAGACTAGCGCGCGCACGCACTAGATCCCCTCGTATTTTTCAACAAAGGGACCAGAGACTATACTACTTTTTTCTTGGTTTTGTCAAGGCCTAGAGTTAGACAGTTGTTTGACTGAATCGCCTAGTGACAAGAGTCATTTTTTTTGCTATAATTCCATTCTATGCCAGATATCCAATATACGCCGATAGTACTTGATCCAAATACCAATTCCGTTA
>CAYYTZ010000011.1:509-16978 GCA_964474735.1 uncultured Gammaproteobacteria bacterium
GGCTGGTTTACCGCCTGTAGTTCAACCTGCACCACAACCAATAGCTCAACAAACTGTTCCGCTACAGCCAATTCCACATGTAACGCCAGTACCAGCAATACCAGAGCAAAAACCTATCAAACCGCTAGTACAACAACCGCCATCACCAGCGGCTACTCTGCCTGATCGCCAAACAGAGTTACATCAACAATTAGAAACTCTAACCCAAGAAGAGAGTAAATTACTTGGCACCATTAAAGATTGGGTAGCCTGGATTCAAGGCGCCGAAACAAAAAAACAAGCTATAGAAAGGGAATTAGCCAATATCGATAAACAATTTAAATCGACCAGTGGCTCGCTACAAACTTCGGCCACGCCAACAAAAAATGGTCCAGATCGAGCCGGGTTGGAAAAACAAATTCGTGAAGCTGAGGCACAATTAAAAACCGTTCAAGACCAACAAAAAATTGAAGAAAAAAAAGCCTTTGATAATTATTCGGCCGGCGGAATTAATCGTGATGGGTTATTAAAAGAAATGGAACGCATCAGTCTTTTTTATGCGACACCAACGGAAAATGCCAAAACCAAGATTACTGGCTTACATAATCAATTAAACCCGGTGCAACCTGCTACTACCAATCTGCCGCCAATAATTGAACCCACAATTATTCCAACCACCCCTCCAATGTCAGCGTCGGCCGTGCCACCAACACAGGCTGTAGACACTACTGTTTTACCGACAACTGCGCCGCTGCCACAAACTACAAACTTAACCCCGCAGGCGCAAAAAATTATCGAGTGTCTGCGTAATTTACCGGCGACACAATCTGGTTATTTAAAACAATTACTGGTTGATCTTCCGGCTCAAGGTACTGGGCTAACTGTAGAACGTGCCGCTGATGGTAATGGCGTTATTATATTAGCCGGTACAGAACAGACTTATACCCTTGGTCATCATTTTCCAGATGCGGATTTAATTCTGGCTGGATTGGGAGCTGATAATATTACGGCTTTACCAACCGGCACCTTAACCGGTTCACAAATTACTTCGCCTGTACAAGCGGGTTTGTAAAGCGGTGGACTCGCCCAGCGCACGCAAGGGGTGCACCACGAACGACTTAGTTATACGTTAAGTGAGTGGTGTGCCCCTGAGTCTGGCTGGGCTACGCACGAACTCCGATTCGTTCTTGCAATGTTTATTTAAGAAATCCTTTGCGAGCTGACCGATTCACGCAAACTCTTTTTGTGCAGCAAACGATAATAGGTAATCGCAAACCGATGCGCTTCATCACGCAGGCGTTGAACTAAAAACAGCTCTTGACTACCAACCGGCAAAATAACCGGCATGGGATCATTGGGTAAAAAAAGTTCTTCGTGTTTTTTCGCCAAAGCTACCACTGGCACATTAGCTAACTGCCACAATCCCGCCACGGCACTTAACTGGCCTTTGCCGCCATCCATAATTGCCAAATCTGGTAACGACCAAGTTCGTTTCAAGCGCCGGGTAACAACTTCTTGCAAACTTTTAAAATCATTTACTCCGCGCACCGTTTTAATGCGAAACCGACGATAACTTGAATTGTCTGGCAAACCATTCACAAATACAATCATCGAACCAACTGTGTAAGCCCCTTGGTGATGAGAAATATCGTAGACTTCAATGCGTTGTGGTACTTGCGGCAAATGTAAGGCTTTCTGTAAAGCTGTCAGACCAAGCGCGGGATCAATGGCTTTGGTTTGCAATTGCTCCAATAAATATTGTTGCGGTGTTCGTTGTAACACTTCTAAAGTTTTTAGAGCTTTAATTTGGTTGCGTAGGCGCGTAGCATATTCAAATTTTTCCTCCTGCGCCGCTTGCTGCATTTGCTGCTCTAATTGTTGCGGTAAGATTGTCGCCTTCTTTTCTAAAAAACGCACTATCTGTTCTATGACCGCCAAATATTCTGCCTCGGTAATTGCATCAATACACGGCGCCGGACAATGACCAATGTAATATTCTAAGCAAGCCCGTTTGGGTAATTGACCGCAGGTACGATGCGGAAACACTGTAACCAACAATTTTAAAATGGTGCGTAAACTGCGCGCAAATGGATAGGGTCCATAAAAAATTCCAGACGATCCCGGGTCTGGGTGCCGAGCTGCCAACACGCGCGGAAACAGCTCGGCCGTAACGTGAATATATAAAAAACTTTTATCATCCTTGGCTAAAATGTTATAGCGTGGTTGATAATCTTTAATTAGTTGGTCTTCCAAGGCTAAGGCATCGGCTTCGGTTTTTACCGGAATGGTTTGAATAGTTTCAATCTGACGCACCATTAATTGCTTAGCCACCGATAAATTTGCGGCCGCTTGGAAATATGATCTAACCCGGTGCTGCAATACTTTGGCTTTACCAACGTATAAAACATTACCAAACTGGTTCTTAAACAAATAAACACCGGGTTGGGCCGGCAATAAATGTAATTGAGAGGCGATATGCTTAGTCGTGTCCTTAGCCATTGACCGTAGTATACCATAGGAGTATACTACTTCCGATCTATGGATAATTTTATCAACATTCAAGGCGCGCGCGTCCACAATTTAAAAAATATTTCGGTTAAAATCCCGCGTAATCAGCTGGTCGTGATCACTGGTTTGTCTGGTTCGGGAAAATCTTCCTTAGCGTTTGATACTATCTATGCCGAAGGACAACGCCGTTATGTAGAAAGCCTTTCTGCCTATGCCCGGCAATTTTTGGGCTTGATGGATAAGCCGGATGTTGATCATATTTCTGGTTTGTCACCGGCCATTTCCATTGACCAAAAAACTACTTCACATAACCCACGCTCGACCGTTGGTACCGTTACCGAAATATATGATTATTTGCGTTTATTATATGCGCGTGCCGGCGTACCGCACTGTCCAAATGATGGCAGCCCGGTTAGCAAACAAACGGCCGCTCAAATGCAAAACCAAATTTTAGCACTGCCGGTAGGAACCAAGGCGATGATTGTCTCTCCGGTGATTCGCGATAAAAAGGGTGAACACAAATCGGTTATTGAGATGGCGCGTAAATCCGGCTATGTGCGAGTGCGCATTGATGGTGTACTGATGCCAATTGAAGAAGCGGAAGATTTTACCATGGACAAAAAAAAGAAACACTCTGTGGATATTGTGATCGATCGAATAACGATTGATAAAAGCATTGACAAAGAACGTTTGGCGGAATCTTTAGAAACCGCTTTAGAGTTGGCTAATGGCTTGGTGTTAATTCATGATTCTGAACGCGAACAAGATAAATTATTTTCGGAACATTTTTCGTGCGTGAAGTGCGGTTATAATTTAGAAGAGGTAGAACCGCGCAACTTTTCTTTTAATAGTCCACACGGCGCTTGCACCAGTTGCACTGGTTTAGGGACAAAATTAGAAGTTGATCCAGATTTAGTTATTCCTAATAAAAAATTGTCGATTGCGGAAGGTGCTATTCGCCCCTGGTCTCGGACTTCTTCTAATCAAACTTGGATGATGCGGATTTTAGAAACCGTAGCGAAGGCTAATAATTTTTCGATCAATGAACCAATTAAAGCTCTTCCAAAAAAAGCTCTCGAAATTGTACTGTTCGGCACGCCCGGACAAAATTATGATGTTAACGCCCCATTTGCGCCCGGTAAAGTAAAATCTTTTTATACTGAGTATGAAGGCGTAATTCCAAATTTAGAACGCCGTTATAAGGAAACGGAATCCGATTACATGCGCGTGGAAATTGAACGCTATATGCGAATTTTTAACTGTCCGGGTTGTAATGGAAAACGTTTAAACCCCGTGGCGCTGGCCGTAACCGTTAATGAAAAAAATCTAGCCGAGGTTTGTTCGTTTAGTATTGCTCAAGTGCAAGACTATTTTAATACACTCAACCTTGATGCCCGCAGTCAAAAAATTGCTCAACCAATAATAAAAGAAATTAAAGAACGAATTGCCTTTCTTCATAATGTTGGTTTAGATTATTTAACCCTGGATCGCGCGGCTGCCACATTATCTGGCGGTGAAGCGCAACGAATTCGCCTGGCCACTCAAATTGGTTCTGCCCTAACCGGCGTTATTTACATTCTAGATGAACCTTCGATTGGTCTACACCAACGCGATAATGCTCGTTTAATTGAAACCTTAAAAGCTCTGCGCGACTTAGGCAATACCGTTATTGTGGTAGAACATGATGCCGATACCATAGAATCGGCCGATCATGTAATAGATATTGGGCCTGGCGCCGGAAAACATGGTGGCGAATTGGTTGCCCAAGGCACCCCGAGTGAAATTAAAAAAAATAAACATTCGCTGACGGGTTTATATTTATCCGGCAAAGAGACTATCAACCCTCCTAAACACTATCGCAAAGGCACCGGAAAATCTATTGAAATAATTGGCGCCGAAGAATTCAATCTTAAAAAGGTTGATGTCAAAATTCCGCTAGGAAAATTAGTTTGCATTACAGGGTTGTCTGGTTCTGGTAAATCTACTTTAATGATAGATATTCTGGCGAAAGCTTTGAGTCAATATTTCTTTAACTCCAAAGAATATCCGGGCCGACACAAAGAAATTAATGGTTTAGAAAATTTGAATAAGGTTATTCATATTGATCAATCCCCTATTGGCCGAACCCCTCGTTCCAACCCTGCCACTTATACTGGCGTGTTTACCTATATTCGTGATTTATTTACACAAATTCCAGAAGCAAAAATGCGCGGTTATAAAGCCGGCCGCTTCTCCTTTAATGTTAAAGGTGGTCGTTGTGAAGCCTGCCAAGGTGATGGTGTCCAGCGAATTGAAATGCATTTATTACCAGATGTTTATGTGAAGTGTGATGAATGTCATGGTCAGCGCTATAACAAACAAGCTTTAGAAATTCATTACAAAGGCAAAACCATTTCGGATGTTTTAGATATGACAGTTGATGAGGCTCTACCATATTTTGAGCACATTCCGGCAATTCGGGAGAAATTGCAAACTTTATTCGATGTTGGTTTGGGTTACATTCAACTGGGTCAAAATGCTACCACTTTGTCTGGGGGTGAAGCCCAACGAATTAAATTGGCCACAGAGTTATCTCGTCGCGCCACCGGTAAAACGCTTTATATTTTAGATGAACCAACTACCGGATTACATTTTGCTGATGTGAAACGTTTACTGCTGGTGTTAAATAAACTTGTAGATAAAGGGAATAGTGTATTAATTATCGAACATAATCTGGATGTGATCAAATGTGCCGATTGGCTAATTGATCTGGGACCAGAGGGTGGCAATGCCGGCGGTGAAATTGTGGCAACCGGAACACCACGCGATGTAGTTAATGTGAAACGATCATATACTGGGCAGTTCTTAAAAAGAATAATGAAATAAAACGTTATTCGGGCCTAACGGGCTCTGGCGGCGTCATGAAACGGATATATTCCTCACAAACACGACTTCGCTCATCTGTGCTCGCCCAAGGCACGCAACGGGCTTCCCCGAACGACTTAGTTATACGTTAAGTGAGGGGATACCCGTGAGTCGATCTGGGCTGTGCGCGCTCCGACTCGCTCTCGTAGTGTTTGTTCAAAATGTATCCGTTCGACTACGCCAGGGCCTATAAGAGTCTGACCTGAACCTGTATACTATTATTATGTCACCACTGGAACGCTCAATACTGGAAACAATTGTCTATTTTGATTTGTTTGATTATCCCCTAACTTTAACCGAACTGCACCGATATTTGTGGCAATCCACGGCCAGTCTGACTGAAGTGGCTGAAGCAGCTACCCGCCTGCGGCAAGTTGAGTTGCGCGACGGTATTGTTTGTTTGCGCGGTCGCGGTGAATTAGCCAAAATACGGGCCGACCGCTATTTAGAAAGTGAACGTAAGTTTTTATTACGCCGAAATTATCTTTGGCTGCTTTCTTTATTGCCTGGCGTGCAAGCAATTTGGATTGTAAATACCATGGCTTATCATAACGTTCGCCGTAGCAGCGATATTGATTTATTAATCGTGACTGCGCCCGGAAAAATTTGGTCCACCCGTTTTTTTACCACGGCCGTGGCAAAAATCTTAGGCTTGCGACCAGCCGAACATCACACTCAAGATACTCTCTGTTTAAGTTTTTATCTTACAGCTGACGAATTGAATTTACAGGCTTTGACTGCAAATGATAACGAGCGCTACGAAGCTTATTGGTTGGCGGAAACTATGCCTGTCTATGACCCGGCTAATTTGCTTAAACAATGCTTTATAGCTAATCCTTGGCTAGAACAATGTTTACCTAATGCCCAGCCAATGGCGCTCCATAATAACAGAATGGTGCAACAAACTTGGTTTCATAATATGTTACATTTTTGCGGTCGCTTTCTGCTCTGGGAATCGCTCTGGCGTTGGCTGCAAATACAATTACTGCCAAAAAAACTTAAAGCCTTAAACGGTCCAGTGGCAAGTGCCGTGGTGGTACTTTCGCCTACCATATTAAAATTTCATACCCGCGATCCGAGGCCCGAATTATTAAAACGGTGGGAAGAAAAATTCAAAAATTTGTCTGGAGGGTTATAAAATTATTCGCGATAAGGCGACCGCAGTTCAACCATTTCGGTTGAAGCTGCTACATAGGCCCTGATAGATAAAGCTCGCCCAGCACTATCTTGACCTTCGCCATTAAAAATATAGTACGGTTCAATAATGTGATTAAGCTCGTCATACACGTACTCTAAGTCTACGCTGGTAAATTTCATAGTGGCTAAACGATCGCTGCCGTAGGTGTGATTCCATTGCATAAAGACCAGCGTGGTTTGCTGAACGGTGGCCCGATCCGCTGCCGCCGGATAGGTAAATTGCTGCAAAGCGGTAGTGGCATCAGCTAAGGAACGTACCTCCACTTGCTGAGTTTTAACCACGTATTGTTGTAAGAGAAATAATTTATCAATTCGGACATTGGTTACATTCTCACCATGAAGCTGAACGGCAATCCCCCGCAACCGCAGTGGCAATTCATCAGCTACCCCATTATCGTACCGCAACACTGTTTGCGGCGGATAAAACACCACTTCCCGATCTTGCACCGGTGTTTGATCATCATCTAAGCAAAAGGCATTTTTAGCGATAGTTCGATCGGGGTGACTAACCAATTGTATGAGTAGATCACTTTGTGCGACTTCCAAAAAATTATGTGCGCTCAAAAAACTAAAACCGGCTGTCTCGGCCTCATTTTCGCTAATAGTTTTGGTCAAATTCGACAAAGTGCAAATCGCCTGCTGCCGCATCTGAAAATCTATTCCCCCATCCGCATTAAAGGCAATAAACAATGGCTGATAAATTTCGGCATTTTCTGCAATATAATATGTCCCATTTACATATTGAAACTGATTTAACGGTAATGAAGAAAAATGGCGCAAAGCGGCATATTGAAGCTGGTCTTCAGTCAACGCCTCGGGCACGGCATAGATATTAGCTTTAAGCACCGGTATATATTCTTTGGCTGGTAATTCCATAGTGATAGTAGGAACCAGAGCAGCATCATCGGCCGACGGAGCACCATGATCATAAACATAATCCGAACCATACAACAATTCGCCGGTAGAAATTAATGATAATTTATCGCTAAAAGCAGTTGGTAAGGTGGTATCTGGTTCAACCGTGCGTGGCCGCTCTTGGGTAATATAAAGTGGCTGGATTTTATCAAATAATTTTGAGGTGTCTTCACTAGCCTGCTGGAACCGTTGTGTAAATAAATTTGGTAAATATCTGTATAACGCTACGCCGGTTCCTAGCACAACTAATACAGCCAAAGTTGTAATAATAGGTTTTGGTTGGATAAAACGCTGCCACCATGGATAATGAATAAATGTTGGCGCGGCTTTACGCTTAGTGGTAATTTGTCGCAACACATGAATACGCTGTGCACCAGATAATTTAATAGCTGCATTCCGTTTATCATAGAGCGACTGAATGTATTCAATGTAACTTGGTACGCGTGAACGGATATGCTGACTTGCTTGCGAATGGAGCTGTTGGATATCTAAAAGAGACCGTTCCAGTAAAACGGCAATTTCTTGCATAGACATTTTTTCACCGTAAAGCAATTCAAACACCAACCAAACGTCCGGCCGCGGTAAACTATTTAAAGTTTGCCAAAGCTGTTCCTCAATTGGCGTAAGTTTGTGCTTAAGTTTTTTGGACAGTAATTTTTGCGGTGAAGGAATAACTTCATCTAAATGACGAATCTCTTTCACAACTAAAACTAAAATATACAACCGTGGATTGGTGGCAGGCTGGGTTAAGGCATGAACATATTTATACGTTTGGGTAAAAACGGTATACAACAATTCTTGCGCCAAAACATCATCATAGAGCACCCCGCCTAACGCCATTCTATAGACGTCATCGGTATATTGCGAAAATATTTCAGAAAAAAACTGGTCGTAGTGTTGGTTGGTAATTGAAGTGGTTTGCGAGCGCGACATGACTATTAGTATAGCACAGCTTGCATTGACAAGCCTGCCCTCATCATATACTATATTCAAACATCGCGGGGTGGAGCAGCTGGCAGCTCGGGTGGCTCATAACCATCAGGTCGGGGGTTCGAATCCCTCCCCCGCAACATTGAAAAACAGACACGTCCAACAGGACGTGCTGTTTTTTATAGCTCCTTCTGATAACAATCTATACAATAGACTTTTTCCGGACGATTCGGTGCATATACAGTCTGGATAGAATTTGCACAGCCAACTTGATGCTTGTGTTCAATTTGTTTACAAGAACATTGTCTATCCCATAATTGACGAGAATTACGTAAAGCCACCCTGGAACTCATGCGACATGACGGACAATCTGTCGGCGCCGATAAATTATACTTTTCGTAAAACTGTTTTTCAACATCTACTAATTTATAATTTTTTCCGCAGGTACCACATGCCAAAACATCATCATGCGCCAGTTGGTATTCTTTTACGTCTTTATCCATCCACCGCCACCCCCGTTGTTTGACTTGTTCTTCAGTTAATGGATAGTAATTAAAAGCAATGCTTTCATTATAAGCAAAGGGAGCTAAACTCATTGGAAAAAATTTTCCCCACTCTCCGGTTTTTTTCATATAAGCAATAATTTCGCTGCGTAAACTTTCGTAGGCTTCGGCTGAATATTGTTTATTCAATATACAGTAGCGAGATTTTTTTAAACCAACACAACCGAATAAATTTTGACTGTTAAAACAATAGCTTGAATATGCCACATTCTGGTCTGTCCAACAAAAATCATTGAACATGCAACGATTATTCTGAAACATACTCATACATTGGTAACATAGTTCGGCTTCCCAAAAAAATTCAGAATCATAAGTATCGCGAGCATGTTGTCCATTTACTAAATAGCGACAATCCTCTAAAGCTTCAACGTCAAAACAGTCAACCGCATTTTTGCAATTACTAATATAATTACCCCTGACATTCTCGTTTTGAATACCTTCGTACGCCCGACGAATTGCCCCTTGTTTCAACTGATCAAATTGAACTTTAATTTGTGCTGATGTAAGTTTTGCCAAGGTCGCAAAATATTCTTCGCGCGAAAATGGCTGATTAAAAATGTAGTATTGTTTATACTTTAAATTCGTGCAACCGGTACAATTCTGACAGTTGCGACAATTAAATAAATACGCACTATCAATACAATCATGGCTGCTCTGACTGTGGAATACTTTATAGCAATTTACGCAGTCCACCGTATCATAACAAAGCTCGGAACGTCCGGTGCAAGAACAATCAAGGCAATTTTTATCCTCCTGACAAAAAAAACAATAATGGCAATCTTCCAATTTCGCTCCACTGACGCATAGATAACAATTTTTACCAATATCTAAGTATAAAGAATAATCACAATTTTCGGATTGGTCATTAACCATCATAGACATTTTTGGAACCGTCTGATATAACTCTGAAAATTGCTCAAAAAAGGAACGGGTAAAATCAAAGTCACGCCCAAAAGTTAGTGGGTCCCACTGGTCGCTCCACCATAATTTATGCTCATATACTTTATAAGGCGTACCTGGCTGATACACCGAAACAATCGACTGGCCAGACAGATCGCATTGTCGTTTATAAAGATAACGTTCATTGCGCCAAACAAAACGCTGTTGTTTTCGACAATTAGAACAAAGTGTTGGCACCGGAACGTCAATTTTTTGATAAAATTGCAATTCCGCTTCATCAAGTTTAAACTCTTCGGAACACCCCATGCACTGTACTATCATAGCGATAGTATATATATAATTTATCAAGATGTAAAAATTGCTCAATCTGTATATAACTCGGCTATTTAGCACTTGCCTAGCCTACTGTCACAATTACTCCGATTTGCTACACTATTAACCATGGCCAAACACCTTGAAACGATTCTATCATACGGTATCGTTTTTTTTATTTTGTTGCTCCCTTGGCAAACGCATTACGAACTTATTCCGGGAATCAATAATCTTACTACCATTAACCTCTATGGTTTTGATATCGTTCTAGTGATTTTGTTAATTGTATTTACACTTGTCTGGTATAGGCGCAACTCAACTTTCGATTGGCTGCCATTACTTTTAGGGCTGGGAGTTATTGTACTCACATTATTTTCCGCCTATTGGGCCGAAGATAAAACTGTTGCCTTTTATTATTGGCTGCACTTGTCTTGCGGTCTCGGTTTGATGGCCATCATCAGTCATAGCTATATTAAGTTAACGACCATTGGCTGGACGCTGGTAACTACCGGCTTGCTCCAGACCACCGCAATTATTTGGCAATGGTGCACCCAAAATGTCACCGCGACAAAATGGCTTGGTATAGCAGAGCAACTAGCTTGGGAATCTGGCCCAGCCGTAGTAGTAACAGCGGCCGGACGTTGGTTACGGGCTTACGGTACAATGCCACACCCGAATAGTGCAGCTGGTTGGATGCTGTTGGCATTATTCGCCGCGTTATGGTTATGGTCACTCAAACCAGCGCTGCGCCAACGCAACTGGTTAATGCTCTGCGCCGCTCTGCTAACCACTGGTTTGGTGCTGACTTTTTCCCGTACCGCAATTGTTGTCTTTGGCTTAGTGCTGGTCAGCGGCTGGTTTGTGACAAAAATAAATCGCCAACTCATTGGCATTATGGCTGGTACCGGACTTATTCTTGGCATTTGTCTTTGGCCATTGGTGACGAGTCGCCTGCAACCACAACTCACGTATATTGAACAACTCTCTCTGACAGAACGTGTCTCTCAGTATAAAGAAGCGAGTCAACTTTTTTTGCGCTATTGGCCAACCGGTGTTGGTATCGGACAATATACAATTGCCCATACGAATAAACAGCAACCACAACGCCAACCGGTTCATAATGTTCCATTTATGACGATTATTGAATTAGGTATTTTCGGAACGGTTTGTTGGTATGCTTTTATTATCTATCTGTTGGTACAGGCTCTCACAAAGTCTGCTCGCTCCAATGGGGTTGTGCGCTGGCTAGCCCTTTCGTTAATAGCTTTATTGATAATGAGCCTGTTTGATCATTATTTATGGACTAATTTTAGCTTGTTTTATGGATTTTGCTTGCTGCTTGGTCTGATATCAAAATACACTAAAATTAGCCAAAAAACAATAACATTAGCCTAGAATAAGCTGTGTCTTGACAGTAAAACTGGTGTCAGCTAATATACGTTAGCACTCAATTGTTAAGAGTGCTAACTAATCAATAATTAACTTATTACTACTAATAAAACTGTATGAATCTACAACCAGTTGGTGATCGCGTTCTGGTACGCCCCCTCACTGAAGAGGAAGTAACCGCTTCAGGAATTGTGCTGCCCGGAACAGTTGATCGAGAAAAAAAAGCTGAAGGCGAAGTGGTCGCTGTCGGCGATGGTGAGAATGTAAAAAAACTCACTGTAAAAGTTGGTGATACTATCGTATTTGGCAAATATGCCGGAGATGATATTGAGTTCAACAAAGAAGACCTCAAATTTTTAAAACACGATGAGGTTTTAGCGATTGTTAAAAAATAATTGAAGAACTAAAGAAATATGGCGAAAGATATTCAATATAATGAAATATGTCGTGACGGTTTACGCGCCGGTGCGAATAAATTGGCTAATGCCGTAAAAGTTACGCTTGGTCCTAAAGGCCGTAACGTAGTGATCGACAAAGGTTATGGTTCTCCAGTTATTACTAAAGATGGTGTAACTGTAGCAAAAGAAGTTGAACTCGAAGATAAAATTGAAAACGTTGGTGCGGAAATTATTAAAGAAGCTGCTTCCAAAACTAACGATGTGGCTGGTGACGGGACAACCACCGCAACAGTTTTAGCTCAAGCGATTGTGAACGAAGGCTTAAAAAATGTGGTGGCTGGAATAAACCCACTTAGCCTTAAACGTGGTATCGACAAAGGTGTAGCTGCCGTACTGGAATACCTTAAAGATAAATTAAGCAAACCAGTAACCACTAAAGCTGAAAAGGCTCAAGTGGCCGCTATTTCTGCCAATGATCAAGAAATTGGCGATCTGATTGCTGAAGCCATTAGTGAAGTTGGTGATGACGGAGTTGTGACAGTTGAAGAATCACAAAGCTTCGGTTTAGAAAAAGAAAAGGTTGAAGGTATGCAGTTTGATAAAGGTTATGTTTCCCACTATATGGTAACGAACCCTGACCGCATGGAAGCTGAATATCGTGATGCAATGATTTTGATTACCGATAAGAAAATTTCGTCTGTGGCAGAAATTGTTCCGATTTTGGAAAAAGTTGCTCAGACCGGTAAAAAGGAATTAGTGATCATTGCCGAAGATGTTGATGGTGAAGCTTTAGCTACCTTAGTGGTAAACAAGCTACGCGGTACTTTTCAAACCCTGGCTATTAAAGCGCCCGGTTTTGGTGATCGCCGTAAAGAAATGCTTGAGGATATTGCCGTACTTACCGGTGGCCGAGTGATTACCGAAGACGTTGGCATGAAACTAGATAATGTTGAGTTAACCGATCTTGGCCGTGCTGGCAAGATAAAAGCGAGCAAAGATAACACCACGGTTATTGAAGGTAAGGGCGATAAAGCTACGCTGGAAAACCGCATTGCTCAAATTAAAAAAATGATCGATGAAACCGATTCAGATTTCGATCGTGAGAAATTAACCGAACGCTTGGCTAAATTATCCGGTGGTGTAGCGGTATTACGAGTGGGAGCTGCTACCGAAACAGAAATGGCCGAAAAGAAACATCGCATTGAAGATGCTTTAGCTGCTACCAAAGCTGCTATGTCAGAAGGGATTGTAGCTGGTGGCGGTACAGCATTAATTCGTGCCCTCAAAGCACTTGATGGTTTGAAATTAGACCACGAAGAAATGATTGGTCTTAACATTCTCCGCCGAGCTCTAGAAGAACCATTGCGCCAGATTGCCCAAAATGCTGGGTTTGAAGGTTCAGTGGTAGTTGAAGAGGTAAAGAAACGGTCTGGTAACGAAGGCTTCAATGCTTCGACCAACACCTACGAAGACCTAGTAAAAGCTGGAATTATCGACCCAACCAAGGTTACTCGGTCGGCTTTAGAAAATGCCGCTTCGGCAGCTTCAATGTTATTAACCACTGAGGCTGTAATAACAGAAATTCCGAAGAAAGAAGAAGCCGGTGCTGGTCCAGCTGGTATGGGCGGCATGGGTGGTATGGGCGGCATGATGTAGTATCTGAAGTCAGCGCTTACACCGGGCAAATATCCCTCGAATGGCTCCAACCGACGAGGGGTTTTGCTTGCCCTCTTTGCTTGATTAAATAAAATGCAGTATAATAAGTATATTAAAAAAGATTAATTGGATAGTTTCATAATTATGGAAAATAAACCTACCACTACGGCCGAACCAAAATTCGACCAAAAAGATATCGACGAAAACAAAGTCATGGCTTGCTTAAGCTATGTTGGTATTTTGTTCTTAATTCCAATGCTGGCTAAAAAAGATAGCCGCTTCTGCCAAGAAAATGCCAAGCAAGGTATTGTGATGTTTATCGCTGGTTTACTAGCTGCTATCCCGGTCATTGGTTGGATTTGGCTTGGTGTAGTAGTTGTAGTTGATGTAATTGCTATCATCAATGTACTGCAAGGTAAATTCTGGAAAATTCCAGGCGCCTACGATTTCAGTCGCAAATTCAATTTCTAAAAGTTGAACCCAAAAAAGACGTCCGATCTGTGGGCGTCTTTTTTATTTAAGTAGCTAGCAAATATTCCAACCGTCAAGTATACTACTTACAAACAAGCTCCACTCGCTCAGCCAGACTCAGAGGCACACCACTCACTTAACGTATAACTAAGTCGTTCGTGGTGAGCCCCTTGCATGCGCTGGGCAAAGTTGGAGAATATTATTTACTCTTGTGTGGCAGCTTCGTCTGGGACTAAAGACCCACCACCTATGGTTTGTTCACCTTGAGCAACCGCAATAAAAATATCTTTTTTAATTGCCGCCATCATTTCTGGTTTTTCACGCAAATATTGTTTCGCGATTTCACGACCAACTCCGAGTTTTTCATTTTTATAGGTATAGCTATTACCGGCCTTTTCAATCACACCAAACTGTACACCGGTTTCCAGCAAATCTCCGGCCAAGGAAATACCTTCGTTATACATGATATCAAACTCGGTTGTGCGGAATGGGGCAGCCACTTTATTTTTAACAATCTTACACTTCACCCGATTGCCAATAATCCGATCACCTTGCTTGATCTGGGCAGAGCGACGAACTTCAATCCGCACGGAAGAATAGAATTTTAGAGCATTACCGCCAGTGGTAGTTTCTGGGTTTCCAAACATTACACCAATTTTCATACGAATTTGGTTAATGAAGATTACGGTTGTGCCGCTTTTCCCGACGATCGCTGTTAATTTACGCAACGCTTTGCTCATCAACCGAGCTTGTGCGCCCATTTGTATATCCCCCATTTCACCTTCAATTTCTGCTTTGGGAGTTAAAGCGGCCACCGAGTCTATGACAATTACATCAACCCCGCCAGAACGCACCAAAGTTTCAACAATGTCTAAGGCCTGTTCTCCGGTATCCGGTTGAGAGATCAGCAATTCTTCCACATTCACTCCAATGCGCTTGGCATATTCTGGATCTAAAGCGTGTTCAGCATCAACAAAAGCTGCTATCCCACCAATTTTTTGCACCTCAGCCACAATATGTTGGGCTAAAGTGGTTTTTCCGGAAGCCTCTGGACCATATAGTTCCACTACCCGTCCACGTGGCACACCGCCAACGCCTAAAGCTAAATCTAAAGAAATACAACCGGTTGGAATAACTTCCACTTTCATTTGAGTGGCTTCACCTAAGCGCATAATAGCGCTATCGCCGAACCGTTCACGAATTTGAGCAATGGCCGCTTGAGTAGCTTTAGTTTTTGGACTGGCTGCAACATCAGCGCCAGGTTTAGTAGTTTTTGGCATAAATATTAGATTTAATTATTTTCAACAAAGATTTGTAAAAATTGATTGTTTGGACGACTGCGTTTAGTTTGACTGGTGATTTTGAACACATTACTACCGGCTTGCAGTGCCATCGCCTGACTAAACCGACCATCCGTTTGCACTGGAATTACCTGGTCGTTTATTGAGACTATCGCTTCTGCGTCGGTTTGTCCAGCAATGGTAATAAAACGTTGGTCAGCCGCCACTGCAGTTGGTACCTCTTCCAGTTTTAACTCTGGCGGTTGGATAATATTGCCAATTTCAAAGCTGAAATAGGCTCCCACTGCCACAATCAAAAAAATGATACCGACCAGACCTACCACCTGAATAATGCGCAAAGGTTGCTTGGTGAGATGCCGTTTTAAGGTGGGAATATCCGGTTGCACTTCGTACACTTGCAATTCTTCATTCAGTAACGGCTCAACCACCACCCAGTTTAACTTAAGGAATTTGGTATAGTTACGCACATAATTTTTAACAAAAACTCGGCTGGGCAGCGCCCGGTAATCACTGCGCTCGATCGCTTCGATGTAATCAGGTTTAATGGCTAAGGCCTCGGCCACATCGGCAATGTCCAGGTGAGTTTGCTCGCGTTGACGCTTCAACTTTTGTCCAAGTGTTTCGTTATTCGAGATGGCTCGGCGATTAAACGTTTCGATCATGGTTGTCGTTTGAGTCTTCGTCTACATCATCTTGTGACTCACTAGCAACTTCATTATCAGTTTCGTTCACAATTTCTTCTGCTTCGTTTTCGTCCGCGCTATCAGCTGCGTCAGCTTCTGTAACTTCTGCAACTGGAATATCATCATCACGTTGCCGGGTCATCTGTTGGATCATCTCGGGTGACGCTAGTATCTCTCGCGGTTTGGCCCCATCAGCCGGACCAATAAATCCTTGATCTTCTAAAATGTCTAACAACCGAGCCGCACGAGCATACCCTACTCGTAAACGCCGTTGCAAAAGTGAGGCGGAAGCTTTTTGTGAATCGACAATAATTTTTTTAGCTGCCGGTAATAATTCATCTTCATCGCTGCCGTCCATAAAGG
>CAYYTZ010000011.1:17000-17347 GCA_964474735.1 uncultured Gammaproteobacteria bacterium
GCCTGCCGATCTACCACTTCGCTGGTGTAATCTGCCCGGGCTTTGCCTTTTAAGTAATCAACAATATGTTGCACTTCTTGTTCAGAAACATAAGCTCCTTGAATTCGACGTGGTTTTGATGAATCCGTACTCATGAACAACATATCACCTTTACCTAAAAGTTTATCGGCACCAGCAGTATCTAGAATTGTACGTGAATCCACTACCGAAGCGGTGCTAAAGGCGCAACGCGTTGTAATGTTAGCTTTAATCAGACCAGTGATAACATCAACCGAAGGACGTTGCGTGGCTAACACCAAATGAATGCCAACGGCACGAGCCATTTGTGCTAAACGCACAATCGCCGC
>CAYYTZ010000012.1:0-15909 GCA_964474735.1 uncultured Gammaproteobacteria bacterium
CTGATAATTTTTCCAGACCAGCGGTGAATATCTGCTCCGCAGGACTGAATTGTACCATTGGTGTTTAGCACTAAAGGGCCAGCTACCGCCACAGTTGGCTGCGCCTCTAAATAATTTACAATTTTTTCTAAACAATCCGGTTGGACCAGCGCATCTTGATTTAGTAAAACAATGTAATCATACGAACCCATTTCACGTAAACGATTGATCACATAATTATTACCACCCGCAAAGCCAAGATTAGTGGCCGAACGTAACACGGTAACCGGTGCAGTAAAGTTTTTTTGTAAGTACACCGCTTCATTGGCGCTTGAACCGTTATCTAACACCATTATGGTATCGGGTAGAACGGTGCTAGCCAACAAATTGCGGACACACTGTTTGGTGAGGTTTAAGCCATTCCAATTCAATATACTAACAGCTACACGCGGCTGAGTAGTCATATTGGTTTAATAAGTTTTTTTAGCAGGAGCAGACATAGTGTATATACTATAGCGGCTAGAGGAAGGATCAACCAGAGTGCGGCCGTATGTACTAACCAAACCGCTGCGCCCATGATGCCGCTACTGATGACTGGAGGTAATAGCCCATGGCTTAAAGAAATCGGCGTGATGGTTTTCCAATCGCGATACATTAATATGACTAGGGTGATTTGCGTTAACAGGGTAGTAACGGCGGCACCGTATAAACTAAAAAAAGGAATCAACAATATGTTTCCAACAATCGTCACCAGTACGGCCAAGCCAAAATTTTTCAAATAAACTTTTTCTTTACCGCAAACTTGTAGGCTATTGCCAAATACTGCCCAAGCATAAATACAGCCGGTGCTCCAGAGTAAAATTTGGAAGGCCAGTATACCCGGTGCGAATTCCGGCTTAAATAACACGGCAAAAATTTTATCGGCTACTAGAGTTCCGCCAATCATCATTGGCCAAGCTAGCATCATGGTAGTGTTGAAGAGCTCCTGGACTTTGGCGCTGAGCTGGCTAGGTTGACCGGAGTGTTTAATTTTGGCAATGGTCGGCAGATAAGCATTAATTACCATTCCGGCCAGAGCGGTTAAAAAGAAAATTGGTTTATAAGCGGTGTTATACCAGCCGGCGGCCTTAAACTGACCAAACCATCCCAGCATGACAGAGTCTAAATAATTAAATAGGGCATTGATGCCAAAACTCGCCGCAAACGGCCAAGCGGCAATAATCAAACTGTGCCAATACGAAGATCGCCAATCGTGCCACTGCGGTTTAAGCGGTAATTGCCAAAGCCAACTAATCGTTCCAAGTGCCGCCAACAGTGCCACAATGCCATACGCCAGAGCAAATTGCTCTAAAGTAAATTGCTGCGTAATACCGTACAGTAACACCAACGCCAAAATTATAGCATGAGCCATTTTGGTAATACCTTCGCGCGCCATTCGTTGTTGTGCTCGAAATAATGCTTCAATAAACATTCTGGTATTGGTAAAAACTATGGCACAACCACCACCAACTATCGTTAACCCTGATAAATTTGTTGTCAATAATCCAGCCAGGACAATCAATCCAAGCGCCGTAATTACTAAAACTAATTTTAATAGCAAAACTTGAGCAAAATGTTTCCGTTGTTCAGTGTCAGCGGTAGTGTAATGGGCAAATTGTTTAATAGCGTAGGTGCTGAGCCCAAAATCTGCCACGATCACAATAATATTGGCTAAAGCAAAAGCATAAGACAATTCTCCGTAAGCGGTATCGCCCAAGAAATTAATCAGGCGGACGATAACAATAAACGCAACAAGGCGGCTAATCACTTCCGCTGCCGTTAACACAGTAGCTTGTTGGCGGTTCTGATTAGTTAAGCCGTTCATAGATTTCAACTAGCGGTTGAATTAAATGCTGCCACAGAAATTGTTGTTCAATCCGGGCTGGGCCGGCGGCAGCTAAAGTGGCACACCGGGTTTTGTTGGTTAATAATAATTCCAGAGCATTAGCCAGTGCCGTAGCGGTTGGTTCTTTAACCAATAGGCCGGCGTCACCAATTATCGCTTGGGTAGTGGGGGAAGCAAAGGCAATTACCGCCAAACCGGCGGCCATGTAGTTTAAAAGTTTGCCGCTACCTTCGGTGGTGGTTGGTGGTTTGGGGTCAACAGCAATCGCCCCTAAAGCCAAGACCGGTAGTAATTTTTCATAAGGCACCGCCGCTCGCCACGTAACATTATGCGTTAGACCCAAATCAGTTGCGCTGCGCTTAATGGTTTCATTGGCCGGTCCAATACACAGTACGGAAAAATTCAACTGGCGTTGTTTTAATTGACCGAGCGCGTTTAAAAATATTTCAAAACCTTTAGCCGGTCCCATGCCACCGGCATAAATAATTGTGGTGGCAGATCGTTGTATTATTGGTGTATTTACGCTATTTGTTTCTGAAAAAATTCTACTCACACCATCGCGTAATAAGGTTAATTTATTTTGAATGGTCGAATCCAATTTGAGCATTTCTGCCGTAGCGCGGTCACTGCTCGTTACAATCCAATCGGCGCGCCGTAATAGCCAACGTTCGAACCAACGTATAATACCAATGCCATGTTTTGCCCAACCATAGCTTTGCAGTTCATTTACCAGCTCACTTTGTAAATCAATTACCAAAGGACACTTTAACCACCACCGGACAACAATCCCAATGGCCGCTCCCTCAGGCAAATGAGCGTGAATCAGGCGATACTGTCCACGTTTAGTAGTGCGTAAAATTTTCCACAACAATAAGATATCTAAAAATGGCTTCAGCCCAGCCGGACCGGCCGAGATTTTTTTATATGACGCAATGCGTCTAGACCGCTGGACGGGAATACCGACTGGGGTTCGCCCTAAATGATAAGTATAGATAACCGGCTGATAACCACGCGCCTGCAAAGCTTTAGCTTCTTCATAAATACGAATATGGCAACCGCGATCGGAAAAATACGGGGTCGGAGCAATGACCAAAATTTTCATAACTTACTTTCTCACCACACTGGAAATTGAGTAGGGGAGACGCTCACTATAATAATTTTTGATTAAAATTTCCGCAATTAAACCAGTAATAAATAATTGGATACCAACTAGAATAAATAGGATCGCCATCAGTGGCCAAATACTGGTAGATAACGGGTATTGCCAAACAAACCGGGCCACTGCTAAAACGATTAGCATTGAACAACCAAGTAGTGTTAACAAAACCCCAGTTCCACCGAATAAATGTAGTGGTCGACTGGAGTATTTTCGCCAAAACCACAACCCGAGCATATCAACAAAGCCTTTTAGAATGCGATTAGAGCCATATTTACTTTGGCCGTTGGTCCGTGAAGCGTGCGCCACAATCAGTTCTCCCACCGAAAAACCTTGCCACTTAAGAATCCCCGGAATAAAGCGGTGAATTTCCCCAAATAAATCTAGTTCTTCAATACAGGCGCGGCGGTAAACTTTTAATGTGCAGCCAGAATCGTGTATGCCATCATCAATAAACCAATTACGTAAACCATAGGCACCGCGTGAAATTAAACGTTTCATCAAACTGTCGTTGCGTTGTTTGCGCCAGCCACTCACTACATCTAGTTGTTGTCGCTCTAAATAATCAAGTAATTTTGGAATTTCCTCCGGTGGATTCTGCAGGTCGCCATCTAGTGTGATAATAACATCGCCTTTAGCATGTTTAAAACCGGCATCAAGCGCAGCGGTTTGGCCAAAATTCTTACGGAAAGTGATAATCGTGGCTGGCGTTAGTTCAGCCAAAACTTTGCGCGTCTCATCTGTGCTGCCATCATTAACAAAAATCAGTTCAAACGAACCATCAAGTTTCGCCATGACACTTAATAAGCGTTGATGCAGCTCTTTAATATTGCCGGCTTCATTATAAACCGGAACTACCACACTATACATAGATCGCGCGAACTATACCACTATTGCGCATTTTTGGCAAGGCGGATATACTGGAGCTCATGTTACGGTCAGAGCGAGCAATAATGATGTGGCGAGCCGTACTCGCAATCCTGGCAGGCAGTATTTTTGTTTGGGTGCTTTATCGTTATTATGGTATAGGCGGGGAATTTACTTACTTGTATCAATTTAATTCGGAAGACACGGTAATTTCTGAATTTATTCCGCATGGCCGGGCGCTGGACCGTGAACAAAATGCCGATAACGGTGAATATTATCAACGAGTAGTATCGGATCCGGTATATTTTAGCGTGCAATTGCCCAGTGCCTATCCAAAATTAAAGGTAGATCTGGATTATCAAAATCCTAATCAGTCAATTATTGAACTGGGTGTTCAACAAACTGACGATACCACGCAGTGGTCGTACGATCTAAAACCGTTAGAAAATAAGTTTGTTGATGATTCAACGTGGAAGCGCGTAGAGAACGCTGAGTATATTTTATTACAAAAGAATCCTACCTATGTCACGGTGGAAGATTTTTTAGCCCAACCACCAAAACAATCGCGGGTTGGGACATATCGGACAAATTTAAATCTGGCCATGACGGATGACACCTATCAACCCAGTGAACGCACTATCGATATTAACGCCGCTTTGCGTGGTCGGCATGAATTATATACATATACTGCTGGCACTGATCTTGATTTCACCTTTACCTTTGAAGATATAAATTATTTGGCCGGAGTAGATGATTTTACAATTGAAGTATACTATTTAAATGAATTATTGCTGCAGCAACCAGTTAGCGCTGGGTCGGCGGCTGCCTCATTAGGAGTTAGCACTGGGCCGCAGACGCAACACATTTTATTGTCAGATCCACAGCCGGGAGTATATAAAATAGTTCTAAACGCTTCTGATGATATTGTTTTTACCCGGATTCAATCTACACTTGACCGGCTAGTGTTCGCAAAAACTTTACATTTGGCCGGCTCAACTGAATACGCCCATGTCTTGCAAGATTATTCTACCACTCCAACTACTTTATATTCTGATGCCTCGGTGGTAGTAGCACGGGCTAAACATCAAGCCGGTGTGCAAACTCTTCAACTGTATAATACAATATTAAATCTGGATCGGGTCGATATTCCCTTTATTTGGCGCAATCCTATTGATGGTTATTTTTTTAGCGTTACCGTTCCACAGAATGATGTTTTTTTGGAAACGGATACCGCGTTTGCGCTCAAGCAAGAGCAATGGTTTGATCCGTGGTTTGGCTTTCATCCCTTACAAAGCTTAACTGATTTATCAAAACTTGATTACATTATTTCTACTCGCTATACTGAACCCACTCGTCTACGTGGCACTACTACCGCCACAGCGGCGTTTGATTTAAGTAAAGTTGACCGAGCCGACCCTACTTTAGTTAATTTAGTTTTATCTGCACCCGGACTGGATACTACCGCCCAAGGAATTAAAGTTAAACGTATTACAATTACCGCCAGTAAAGAACCAATTACATGGCAAAATATATGGACACGCCTGCGCGCAAAATTTTTCTAACCCTGTGGCGTGACACCGGTATTGCCTTAGTCGTTTTATATTTTGGTTTATTGATTCTAAATACTTTATTGAATGATTTTGTGCAAGTGTTAATACCATTAACCGGTATCGGTTGGGTGGCTGCAGCCATGATTATATGTTGGTTATTTTTTAAGCGCTCGACAAAAGGTTAATTTTATGTTAATGTTTGGTTACTTATGAAAGGAATTATCTTAGCTGGGGGCAGTGGTACGCGGTTATCGCCGTTAACCAGAGTTACCAGTAAACAGTTGTTGCCGATTTATGATCAGCCGATGATTTATTATCCTTTAAAGACAATGTTGAACGGGGGTATTAAGGAAGTATTAATTATTACGGCGCCAGAGCACGCTGGTGATTTTTTAAATTTTCTCGGCTCCGGAAAGGATTTTAACGCCCGTTTTACCTACGAAATTCAAGATAAGCCGGGTGGTTTAGCCCAAGGTTTGGCTTTGGCGGAAACTTTTGTCGGTGGTGATAGTTGTATGATGATATTAGGTGATAATATTTTTGAGCATGATTTTTCCAGCGATATCAAGAGTTTTACTTCCGGAGCCAGAATTTATGTAAAAAAAGTGCCCGATGCCAAACGGTTTGGCGTGGTTGAGCTTGATTCTAACCATCATATTTTGAGTATTGAAGAAAAACCAGCGCAGCCTAAGAGCGATTTAGCCCAAACCGGAGTGTATATATATGATGAACATGTATTTGAATTAATTCGTAATTTGAAACCGTCAAAACGTGGTGAATATGAAATTACTGATCTAAATAATGTTTATTTACAAAAAGGTACATTAACGGCTGGAGAAATTTCTGGTGAATGGATTGATGCTGGTACCTTTGAGAGTTTATTTCGCGCAACGCAAATTCGCCGTAAACAAATAATGCAATAAATTTATGGCAGAACCAGTTAATGAACCAGTCAAACTACGCGAAAATAGAGATGAACCTGCTGAGGTATCTACACATCAATCAGCCGTCACTAAGTTGTTTGAGAGATTAAGAACGGGCGAATATACGCCGAGTGATGCTGAGCTCTATAAAAGAGTTCGGGCGGTGGCTGATCGTAAATTGGAACGTTTGCGACGAGGGACAGACGAAGACCTATTAGTTGCCCGTGGTCTTCATGTAGAAAAAGCTTTACAACATGTAAAAAAATATCGCCACTGGGATTTTACTATTGAGCAATATAATCAGCTTAAATATATTGCCAGTCAGGATGCACAGGCTGATCCGGCTGGTACGGAGACCGTTATAGCTAAAAGCGTTGTGGCTGAAGTAGAAAGTTTGGCTGATGGTTTTCAGGAAAGTGCTGCGGAAGGACGGTATGGACTAATAGAATTGCATGCCATTGAAGATGCTTATGAATTAGTTACATTGGAAGACAAAGCCTATAGGCATGAGGTAACCGGTTTGTTGAAAAATCGCGAAGCTATTCGTGATCGATTTAATATGGTACGACGGGAATTTCTTGAATCGGCCGAAGCGGATGAAGTTATCCTTGTAGGTGAGCTTGATATTGCTAAATTCAAACCGCTCAATGATCGGTTTGGTAATGGTGTAATTGATCAATTCGTTTTGCATGATTTGGGAGAACGTTTACGTAGTAATGTACGGCGCAGTGAAGGAGGGTCGCAAAAGTTTCGAGTTGATGATATCATTTGTCACGTTGGTGGTGATGAATTTCAATTTATTTTGCGTGTTAAGAAAGATGCGGTTGAAGACGTTATTAGAATGATACAAGCTACTTTTGAAGATGAAGAGTATACAATTTTTGAGAATAAAGGTGGTAGAATAAGTCATGAAACAACTAAAATAAAGACACGTATTGGGGTAGAATTGCTTGGCCGAGAACAACTAGAAGCCATGGATACTTCAGACGCGGCAGCTTGGTTTAATGCGGTATTGCGCAAAAACCCATTAGCCGCGGCAGCTTATGTTAAATTCAACACCGGTACCGGTAATGCAATTTGGACACCAGACATGCAAATTCCACCTGAAGCGGCCGAAGCGATGGAGGTTGATGCTTTTCTAAGATCTCTCAGCACTTTTGTGGCAGATATTTCCGCAGCCCTTAGTCAAGCGGAGGCGGAAAAAATGGCAACAGAATTAGCGGCGGTTTACGCAAAAAGAGTAAAAAAGAAATATGCCCAAAAATAAACCACAATTTTCCAAAAAAATTAAACAGCAATTATCTTTGCAAGATTATTCTAAACGGCCAACAATCGATGGTGTAAAAATTATTCCAGTAAATTATTTTACGGACGAAGGTGGATATTTTTTGGAATTAACTCGGTTAAATGAAGCGGTGTGGCAGCAATTTCCAGATTTCGCCTTAGCGCAAATTAATTATTCCGAGATGGATCCAGGCGTGATTAAGGCTTGGCATCTTCATACGCATCAAGAAGATATTTGGTTTGTTCCGCCTAGCCATAAGTTGCTAGTGGCGTTAAAAGATGTGCGTGATAATTCGCCCACAAAAAATGTTTTAATGCGTTTAACTTTGGGGGCAGGTAAAGCTTATTTGGTGCATATTCCAAGGGGGGTGGCTCATGGAGCAGCCAATCTTTGGCAAAAGCCGGCGGCGATTATTTATTTTGTTAATAATCATTTTTCACCGGAGCCGGATACTAGCGATGAATTTCGTTTACCGTATGACGCTTTTGGTGCCGCTATTTGGGAAATGACCAAAGGATGAAAACCGAAGTTCATTCGAATCCGTGGTATCGGATTGTGCGGGAAGATTATCAAATGCCGTCTGGTGCGCCTGGCGTCTATTATGCCATTCGAGGTTTGGGAACTGTTTTGATTGTAGCGGTAACTGCTAACCAAGAAATTATTTGTGTGCGGCAATGGCGTTATTTATTTAATGATCGCATGTTAGAATTTTCGGCCGGTAGTCAGGCTAAAGGCGAAACCCCTCTGCAAGCGGCCCAGCGAGAATTGGCCGAAGAAACCGGCTATACAGCTAAAACCTGGCAGGAAATTAGTTGGTTTGCACCGTGCAATGGTTTGTCTGATGAGCGCTGTACCGTATTTGTCGCCCGCAATCTTAGTTTGACCAAAGCTCAGCCCGAAGCATCAGAAGATATCATTGTCGAACGGCACAGCCCGGCGGCTATTGATGAAATGATTAAACAGCATATAATTACCGACGGCATGACTTTAGCAGCCTGGCAATTAGTTAAACCGCTATTATGAAATTATTAGTCACTGGTGGCGCCGGTTTTATCGGTTCCAATTTTATTCAGTATTGGTTAAAGCAACACCCAGCCGATTCAATTGTGAATTTGGATGTCTTAACTTATGCCGGAAATTTAGCTAATTTAGCCGCAGTCGAGTCGTCAGCCAATTATCGTTTTGTTAAAGGAGATATCTGTGACGTGACAGTGGTTAACCCGTTGGTCTATGAAAGTGATATAGTTGTACACTTTGCGGCAGAATCACACGTTGATCGTTCGATTATTGAACCAGGAAAATTTATCCAAACTAACGTTGTTGGTACGCAAGTATTGTTACAAGCCGCGGTGGAATATAATCGGCGTTTTCATCATATTTCAACCGATGAGGTTTTTGGATCATTACCACTAAATAGTTCGTTAAAATTTAACGAGTCAACGCCATATCAACCACATAGTCCATATTCGGCATCAAAAGCTGCTTCAGATCATTTAGTACGGGCTTATGCCACAACCTACAACCTACCCGTCACGATTAGTAATTGTACGAATAATTATGGGCCCTGGCATTTTCCGGAAAAATTTATTCCATTGGCGATTTGTAATTTGTTGGCCGGTAAACCTATTCCGCTTTATGGTCAAGGTATTAATGTGCGTGATTGGTTGTATGTGGAGGATCACTGTAGTGCTATCGAAGCGATATTGTTACACGGTAAAATCGGCGAAACTTATTGTATCGGCGGGGGAGCCGAATGTGATAACGTCACCTTGGCACAAAAACTACTTGATTTATTTGGTTTCGACCAGTCATATCTAACTTATGTTTCAGATCGACCCGGCCATGATTTACGCTACGCCATGGATTATTCAAAAATCCACCGCGAACTAAAGTGGCAACCGAACATTACCCTTGATGCTGGTTTAAAACAAACTGTCGCTTGGTTCCGCGATCATCGGGCCTGGGTAGAACAGTGTACATCTGGGGATTATCAAACCTATTATGAGCGCCAATACAGCAACCGGTAAATCCAATCAGAATAAAATTGTTATCATCGGACGTGGTCTATTAGGGCAGGCTTTAGCCACTGCTTTGCAAGAATTTAAACCAATAATTTTAACGCATCGGGATTTGGATATTACCAAGCAAGCTCAAGTTGATGAAGTATTGGGGCAACTCGCTCCCGACGTTATTATTAATGCAGCGGCTTATGCAAAAGTGGATCAGTGCGAAACTGAACGAGCGCTAGCAATGCAAGTTAATAGCGTGGCGCCGCGCTATTTGGCTATGGCGGCTAAACGGCAGGACGCCTATTTTATTCATTACAGTACGGATTATGTTTTTTCTGGCAAACAGGCCGCCGGATATCCGGAAACGGCCAATGACTTTGCCCCAATTAACACGTATGGCGAATCGAAATTAGGGGGCGAGCAGGCCATTCAACAAGTGGCTGATTCCACTTGGCAAAAATTTTATATCATCCGGACGGCTTGGTTGTATGGCGGTGGCGGAACAAATTTTGTTGATACCATGATTGCGTTAGGTAAACAACGGAGTGAATTAAAAGTAGTAAATGATCAGCATGGTAGTCCAACTTTTACCCAGGATTTGGCTGAACAAACACGCCAGCTAATTGAGCAGCGTCTGGCTGGCGGCATTTATCATTGTACAAATAGTGGCCACTGCACCTGGTTTGAATTTGCTCAAGCAATTTTTGCGCTAAATCATCAAACAGTTCAGGTGTTGCCGTGTACGTCCGCAGAATTTCCGCGGCCGGCTCAACGACCAGCTTATTCAATTTTATTGAACACTAAATTACCGGCCATGCGACCATGGCAGTCTGCGTTAGCCGATTATATTAATCAACGTAGCGACAAGGTGTAAGTCTGGTCCTGACTTTTATAATAACAAGTTAGTCCGGCAGTATTGCAACGCAGATCAGCGGCCGAAGCTGTAGTCAGCAATACAACATCATGATTGGTGTAATCAAGGCGGGTATCAACAATGTGAATTTGGGTGGCCGTACTATACAGTACATACCAACCGTTCGGGTGCCACGTGGCAGAAATAATTGGTTCACTGAGCCGGACTAATGTGTTCGTTAGACCAGCGTCAGGATAATATACGTGCAAGCTATTACCTTGCTGCAGTAACCAATTGCCGGTTTGTTTATTTTTATGTATCAGCGCCGGTTGATTGTTGTAGACAGTAGTGGGTAAGTCAGTAGTTGTAACGGCTGAGGCGTTGACTAAACTAGGAGTGTTAGTTTGTGGCCATAATTGGATTGGATCAAATTGAATAGCAGCGCGTGGACTAACTGTGACAGAAAGAGTTTGTGAATAATAACCGGGCGCGCTAATTGTTACATGGTAATGTTCTGGCTCCAATTGCCCAAAGCGTGCTGGTGAATATTTTGTGTCACCGCGCGGTTCCAAGGTAATGGCGGCGCTGCTGGGTATGGCTATCACGGTAATTCCGCTAGTGGTTTCGATATCGCCATTTTGCCAATTAATGTCGTAACCAGACCCATAGAACAAAATTACAGTAATGGCACTGATAAAGATAATAACTATACAAATGAAGAAAATTTGACGGGCCGTGTGTGACATCGTAGACTGTATTGTACATGGACAAATTTATTATACAAGGTGGCCAGCCATTGCAAGGAGAAATCGCCGTTTGTGGTGCAAAAAACCATGCTCTAAAAATGTTCGCGGTTAGCTTATTGAGCGATCAAACGTTAACGCTACGTAATGTTCCAGAAATTGAAGATATTTTTCGGATCGCAGAAATATTGGAATCACTAGGTGTCGAGGTTCAACATCCTCGACATGGTGTTTATAAATTACAACCAACCAACAAAATATGTACGGTTTTACCCAAAAAACAAGTACCTAAGTTACGCGCTTCTATATTATTGGCCGGTCCATTGTTAGCGCGGCATCATACCGTAACTTTACCTCATCCCGGCGGTTGTGCTATTGGAAAACGACCGATAGATTTGTTTGTACACGCTTTTCAAGCAATGGGTGCTCATTATCGATATACCAAAGAGCAATATCGTTTTACGGTTGATCGTCACGGTTTGCAAGGAGCTCGTTATGTATTTCCAATTGTCAGCGTCACCGGTACCGAGACCATGTTGTTGGCCGCGGTTTTAGCTCATGGTACTACAACAATTGTTAATGCAGCACGCGAACCGGAAGTTGTCGCTTTAGCAGAGTACTTAATATCACAAGGTGCAAAAATTTCCGGGGCTGGTACTAGCAGCATCGTCATCCATGGGGTAAAACGGTTACGCGCCGGCGTGGCAACAATTATTCCGGATCGCATCGAAACTTTATCATTCATTTTTTTAGCCTTAGCGACAAAAAGTCAGTTGACAATCACACGGTGTGAGCCAGCTCACGTTGAAGTGCCATTACAATTAATGCGTGATAGCGGAGCGCGTTTTATCGTAGGTCGCTCAACTATTCAAGTCAGACCATGGAAAAAATTACAACCATTGCAGGTTGTCACGCGGGAGTATCCGGGTTTTCCAACCGACGGTCAATCTCCCCTAACCGTACTGCTGACACAGATTTTAGGTGAGAGCTCGGTCATGGAAACTATTTATGCTGATCGTTTATTTTTTACGGACATGCTTAATCGGATGGGTGCCAATATTCAAATGCATACGTCTCAGCATATCACTATCCATGGTGGGACCACGTTAAACGGAAAAATCGTTGACAGTCCAGATTTGCGCGCCGGGATTGCCATGGTCATTGCTGGAGCTGCGGCAAAGGGGAAAACCGAAATAGGGAATATTTATCAAATTGATCGTGGTTACGAGCAAATCGATTGTCGCTTACAGGCGATTGGCCTAAAGATTGTTCGGCAGCACAGTTGACCGGGTGGTTTAACGCTGCTACACTATGCCGGTATGTCAGAACGTAATGGGTGCGCCTGGTTTTTATTTGGTATCATCGGATTAGCTTTCGCCTCCGTAATGTTTGTGGCTGGTTTTGCTATCGGTAAATGGCAAAATAATTCATGGTTTGAACAGCATGGTTTAAGTCTGACGTCGGTCAATGCTGAGAATAATGCTGAAAATTCTAACAAGGCAATGGCCACACAACCGGACTCTGATTTATTTTGGCAAGTTTGGGATGAGGTGCAAAATAATTATATTGGTCAACCAATTGAAGATAAGACGCTTTTTTATGGCGCCGTAGCCGGTATCGCTCAATCCGTTAATGATCCGTATACCGTGTACATGAATCCGACTGATGCCAAAAAATTTCAAGAAGTGATTTCTGGTGAGTTTGAAGGAATCGGTGCAGAAATTGGATCAAAAGATGGTCAAATAGTTGTAATTGCGCCTTTAGCCGGAACTCCCGCCGAGACAGCTGGTCTCTTGGCTGATGATGCCATCATTAAAATAGACGGCTTTGATACCACCGGAATGACGATTGATGAAGCCATTGCAAAAATTCGAGGGCAAAAAGGAACAACTGTGATTTTAACAATTTATCGGAGTGGAGCAATCGATTTTCAGGATATTCCAATTGTGCGCGATACCATTCAAATGAAAACTGCTACTTATACAACCCAGGAACGGGACGGTAAGACCATTGGTATATTAACTTTGAACCATGTTGATGAAAATTCTTATGAAGAAACTATGGAGCTGGTACATACAATTTTACTTGATCAACCGAATGGTTTAATCTTGGATTTGCGCAATAATCCGGGTGGATTGTTGTCTGAATGTATCAAAATCGCTTCAATTTTTATTGATAAAGGCGTGATTGTATCAGAGCAATATAGCGATGGTAAAACCACACCGTATCAAGCAGTGGGTGAGGCAGCTTTAGCGCAAACACCGCCGTTAGTGGTGTTGGTTAATGAAGGAAGTGCCTCGGCCGCAGAAATTATTGCCGGTGCCCTGCAAGATAACAAACGAGCTACTTTAATTGGGCAGACTACTTATGGAAAAGGTTCGGTACAAGATTATAAAGAATATGCCGATGGTTCCAGTTTGAAATTGACGGTGGCTAAGTGGCTGACACCCAATGGCCGAACCATTGATAAGATAGGCATTACACCAGATATTGAGGTTGAACTTACCGCCGAAGACTACCTAGCCGGACGCGATCCACAACTCGACGCCGCCATGGATTATTTAATTAAATAGTGTTATACTGCAAAACGATATGCAAGTAATCATGTTAAAAACCGGTGAATTAAAACAAGTAGCAGATGGCTACGCTCGCAATTATTTATTTCCACGTAAATTAGCGGTGGCCGCTACCAGCGCTGCCCAAAAACAGGCCGAAGCAATTCGGGCCAAAGCCGCCGCCGAACAACAAGCCTCGGCTGCTGCTCAAGCCGTTTTAGCTGAGCGCCTAGCCGGACAAACAGTAACTATTACAGCTAAAGCCAATGAATCGGGAAAATTATTTGCCGCTTTACGTGCTACAGATATTACTGTCGCCTTAGCCAAAGTCGATTTCACCATTGTTCCGGATAATTTAGATTTTACACCTATTAAACAAACCGGTGATCATAAAGTAAAAGTTCAGTTTCCTGGTCAGGCGGCTGTCACGATTACCGTAAATGTAATGGCCGAATAATATCATGGGCAAGTCAAAGCAGCGACCAAAGTTTATCTTTGTAGTAGGGGGAGTGATGTCGAGCGTCGGCAAAGGTGTTACAGCTGCCAGTATTGGTCGAATTTTACAGGCCAAGGGTTTAACTGTGACAGCTGTTAAAGCGGATCCGTACATAAACGTTGATGCTGGCACCATGAACCCAACTGAACATGGTGAGTGTTTTGTGACCGATGATCGCGATGAAACTGATCAAGACATTGGCAATTATGAGCGGTTTTTGAATACGAACATCGATTCAATTAATTATATGACTACCGGTCGGGTCTATGATACGGTTATTCGTAAAGAACGTAATTTGGATTATAAGGGGATGTGCGTTGAAGTTGTACCACATATTCCAGAAGAAATTATTCGTCGAATTCGAGCGGCCCAACAACATGCTAAGGCGGACGTGACGATCATTGAAATTGGTGGGACGGTTGGTGAATATCAAAACATATTATTTTTGGAAGCGGCTCGCATGATGCACACTAAAGATCCTGATGATGTAGCGTTTGTGTTAGTCAGCTACATGCCAATTCCTGAACGGGTAGGGGAAATGAAAACCAAGCCAACTCAATCGGCGGCTCGTACGTTAAATTCAGCTGGCATTCAAGTGGATTTCATTATTGCACGCGCTGCTCGTGAATTAGATAAGAAACGGCGGGAGAAGTTAGCCATTTTTTGTGGTATTCCTCCAGAACATGCTATTTCGGCACCGGATGTCGATATGATTTATAAAATTCCGCAAGTTTTAGAAAAACAGCAACTCGGGAAAAAGTTAGTAAAACGTTTAAAGTTGCCCTTGCGCCCAACCCATTTGCAAAGCTGGAATACCATGGTGCGGCGGGCTATTTCTGCCACTGTCCCATTACGAATTGCGGTAGTGGGTAAATATTTTGGTACAGGAGATTATACTTTGTCCGATTCCTATATTTCTGTTATAGAAGCTATTAAGCACGCTGCCTGGTCACAACATCGTAAACCGATCTTAACTTGGATTGATTCTGAAGCCTACGAAACCAATCCGAGTAAAGTTAAAGAATTAGCCAAATTTGATGGCATAATAGTTCCGGGTGGTTTTGGTAAACGTGGCGTGGAAGGTATTATTAAAGCCATTCGTTTTGTGCGTGAGCATAACATTCCATATCTTGGTTTGTGTTATGGTATGCAGTTGGCTATGGTAGAAATTGCCAGGCATAAAGCTCATTTAAATACGGCTAATACTGTTGAAATGTCGCCAAATACTAGTGATCCGATTATTCATATTAATCCCAAGCAATCAAAAAATGTGGAACAGAACCGCTATGGCGGCACTTTGCGCTTAGGGGCCTACCCTTGTCGAATTCAAAAAGGAACTAAGGCCTACGCGGCTTATGGTAAAATTCTTATTTCTGAACGTCATCGTCATCGTTACGAATTCAATAATCATTATCGTCAAGCGCTTGAAGCGGTTGGCGTAGTATTTTCCGGAATCAACCCAGAACAAGATTTAGTGGAAATTGCCGAGTATAAAGAACATCCTTGGTTTGTAGGCACGCAATTTCATCCAGAATTTAAGTCTCGTCCCTTAGAACCACATCCATTGTATGTAGGATTTGTTAAGGCCTGCATTAAACGCTGAACCGC
>CAYYTZ010000012.1:15946-17282 GCA_964474735.1 uncultured Gammaproteobacteria bacterium
AGCGCTTCGGCGATCAGTTAGTTCAATCCGCCACAAAAAGACCGCCCAAACTGGGGGTAGATAAATCGTTCGAGGATGTCACCCGTAGCGATTGGTGCTGCGCGCTCTCTGGTTTGTTCTCGTAGTGTTTGTTTAGGGCTAATCGAGTTTTTAAACTGTAACCACGTTAACAAACTGTCGTTTGACCAATTTACCAGTAAAGGCTTTTACTTGACGTTTGGTGAATTTAACCACACCATTGCATGCTGCGTAAAGCGTATCATCTTTACCGCGTCGGACATTTTTTCCTGCATGGAATTTGCTGCCATGTTGGCGTACAATAATTTGTCCGGCTAAAGTTGGTTGTCCGCCATAAATTTTAACGCCGAGTCGCTTGGAAACGGAATCTCGACCGAGGGCTGTTGAGCCACCTGCTTTTATATGTGCCATAGTATGCGCTAGTCTATCAACCTATAACAAAGGTGTCAAGCACTTGCTTTCTCGGTTGAAATACGGCATACTATGTCCATATGACATTAAGTGGACAAGATTTTTCTAACGTATTAAAAGCCCCGTTTCAAGATAAACAATGGGGTGTTAATTTAATTTTACAAGGGGCTTTGTTACTGTTTTTATCGTTCTTTATTATTGGCGTGCCGTTCTTAACTGGTTTTATGTTGGCTATTACGCGTCGGACTATCAATAACGATCCAACTCTACCAAACTGGGAATGGGGTAGATATTTTAAAGATGGCATGAAAATGCTGGGAGTGGGAATTGTTTATATAGCGCCACTTTTGGCTGCCTGGATTGGAGTATTCGTACTGTTTTTTGTTTCCGTTTTGTTAGTAAATCAGAATGACGTTTTTGCCGTGTTAACATTCGTTTCGGCTTTATTGATGATGGGAATGTATGTATTGAATTTTCTTTTTGTCATTTTTATGATGTTTGTACAACAAGCCTATGTTCCTTTAGTGGCAATTGGCGCTCCATTGCGCGAATGTTTTCAATTCAAAACCTATATTTGGCCGTACCTCAAACACAACATTGGTAATATATTATTAGGAATATTACTTGGTTATTTAGCTGGTATAATTGCTTCCGTGGGAATGGTATTTTTATTTGTTGGTTATTTCTTTACTTTTCCTTATGCTATAGCGGTGATGGCTAATGTTTATGGATTAGTTTATCGTCAATCGGTGATTCAGTATAAAGGCGCATGAACACCGAAACGCTAGCGATGGAAAAACTCGTTTCACTGGCGAAGCAGCGCGGCTTTATTTATCCTGGTAGTGAAATTTATGGTGGGTTAGCGAACTCGTGGGATTTTGGTCCACTGGGGGCACAGCTTAAAAAC
>CAYYTZ010000013.1:0-16279 GCA_964474735.1 uncultured Gammaproteobacteria bacterium
AGTTTAATTATTCACTGCCGGTACTGAGTGCGGAGTGAGAGTGTGAGGTCTATACATCCGTAGTTATTCTAACTTGGCTAGATACTTTCTGATCGTTTAAGACATTTTTCAACCAAATCTCCGGCGGATTAATTCCTGTTGTATCAGCTGAAACTGAAAATGGTGTCCCAATGTATATAACAAAGGATAATAACAAAGCCGATATCACTAAACCTATTTTTATTTTATTTCCTCCTTTAACCACAACTTTAATTTACACGCAACTTTATTAATACTCGTAGTATATTAATGAGTATAGCACAAATAATAAAAGCCATCAAGTATTTGTACTAACCAATCCTAATTAATTTGTAAATGGACTATTAATTCATCAATAAAATTAGACTACAAATGGATGGTTCAACACTTTAATCATTGATTATTGCGCGTTAGTTTTGATTGATCAATTTACGAAATATATTTATGGGGTGAACTTTTGACATGAATAAAACCACAAACTATTGGTCGACTCATTGCTTAACCAGATAAATTATATGTATTCTTAATGAAGATCAGCCACAAATGTAGACTGTGATTCAATTCAGGCTATTGAATTTTTTAGTGAAATCTAATATATTTATATCGACCATATAGCTTTAATGAGCATATTTATATAGTTTTGTTTATAGTAAAAACACATGCTGGTAAACTTTCATCAGATATCATTGCAACCTATATTTCATTCGATAATACGTATTAAATTTGTTCTTTTGAGTGTATTTATTTTGTTATTATTACTCAATTTCACCACCAATACTGCTAAGGCCGCCAGTATTGGTGTTTCTCCCGCGGAAGTTGATTTGGAATTGGAAGAAGGGTCTGTTTTGGATTATAGTGTCCAATTATCCAGATCAGAGAGTGCTGGTGCAATTGTTTTTGACATCTCTTTAAAAGATAGTAACGCAGCTTATTTAGATTTTTCTGGCCAAACACAAATAACCATTCCTGAGGAGCAGATTGCATCCAGATTTTATTTTAAAATTGACGCAACTAAAACTAAGCCTGGAAAATATCAAAATATAATATATTATCACCTCCCGGAACAACTAAATAGTGATGGTAGTCATACCAGATTTGGCTTGGGTGAAAAAATATCCATAACGATTTTGCCGAAAAAAAGTAGCACAATTATAGAAAGAATAGAAACTTTTATTATTAATTATAAGTATATTTGTATTGGCTTTTTAAGCGCATTGTTTGCTGTAATAACAATAATTAGGCGTAAGCTCAAAGCTAGACACTGTCTGACTGTAGTTGATTAAAATATAACTAAGCCGTTGATGTGTGAACGATCAATTGGACCGAAATTTCTTGAGTCTTTGCTTTCCGAACGATTATCTCCCATAACGAAATAATAATGATTCGATAATGGTCCGTAGCTGGTGGCTTTTTTAGTAGGAGATATAGTGATGGTGCCTGGTTTAAGATAACTTTCAGATAATATTTTTTCAATTCCATCTATACCTGTTATAAACACACTATTTTGCTTGATTGTGATTGTTTCACCAGGCAAAGCAATAATTCTTTTAATCATTACCATCCTAGAATTTGGCTCTATTACCTGTACAACCTGACCACGTTTTGGCATTGTGAACAGTAGTACAAATTTATTCATAAAAAAAATATTATTATCCTGAAAAGTATTTTCCATCGATCGGCCATTAACTTTACCAGGTTCGATAATAAAACTTCGAATAAATAATATTGTCAAAACACTATAAACAATTAAGCGGAATGTTTTTTTATAGTATTGAAAAAAATAGAAATTCATAGTATAATGACTAGCGTGGAAAATCTCATTTTTGGCACCGGAGCTATCGCACGTGGGTTAAGCTTTACCATAAAGAACATAATGCAATATCAACTATTTTGGGGATTTGCGTTAGGCTTTTTAATTTCTACATTAGTCCATGGTTTTCTTGTTAGCGACAACCCCAAACAAATTCCTACAATGCTATTTCACAACAATACTAACGGGTTTTTGCAAATAAATCAATCCCAACGAAATCCTGACGGCACTTATACAGTCTCTTTTTCTAAATTTATTAAAATGGCCGATAAAGTGCGTTTTTTATTTGGTTTTGCTTTCTTTATTTTTTTTATTATTATTTTAGTGGCTTTATTGAAATTTTAATTTTTACATGACAAAAAACTTGCCTGCTTTTACAGCTGTTAAGAATTCTGTAAAAAAAGTTAGGTTGTTTAATAATGTATAATACAGCGTTTTTTGCTGATGTTATAATACGTTATATTGTGTGTAATTTTACTAAATTTGAGCCGCCAGATTTTGCCACCGGTTGTCCGGTGACTAACACAATTTGATCGCCCTTTTTTACAAAGCCAGCGCGCGTTAAAGCAGAAGAAGATTTCGCTATTAATTGATCCAATGTGCTGCACCGTGGCAGAACTAATGCCTGAATCCCCCAACTTAAAGCGAGTTGGCGTTGGGTTTGCACCGAAGCTGTTAAGGCGATAACTGGCTTACTGGGACGATGACGAGCAATTAAACGAGCTGCTTGACCAGTTAAAGAATGAACTACTATAGCTTTAACATGTGGTTGTTCAGCTAAATCGTCGGCCACGACAGAAATAGCGTCTTGCACAGTGGGTTTATGCATCTTTAAATAATGCAGCGGAACGTCATCATAACGTGACTGTTCGGTTTTGCGAATAATATCGGCCATCATAGCCACTGCTTCAACCGGATATTTACCATAAGCGGATTCACCAGAAAGCATTACCGCATCGGTATGATCAATCACCGCATTGGCCACATCAGAAACTTCGGCCCGGGTTGGCCGTGGATTTGTGACCATTGATTCTAACATCTGAGTAGCCACAATTACTGGCTTACCGGCCACTAAACATTTTTGAATAATCTCTTTTTGCGCCAATGGTACATCGGCCGGCCGAATTTCGATACCTAAATCACCACGAGCTACCATAATACCGTCTGATACCGCCAATATTTCATCAAAATTATCAAGCGCTTCTTTGCGTTCAATTTTCGAAATAATCTGGACCGGATGCTTACCCATTAATTTGCGCAAAGCTAAAACGTTGCTGGCGTCTTTAACAAAAGATAAAGCCACAAAATCAATTCCTTGTTTTAGTCCAAAAGCTAAATCCTCCCGATCTTTCTTAGTAATCACCGCTGCCTCAATTGACATACCGGGTAAGTTAATACCCTTATGTGAAAAAATTAAACCAGGTTTAACCACCACGCCATAAATCATGCGATCTTTCACACGCTTTACCTCAATATCAATCAAACCGTCGTTAATTAATATATGCTTGCCCGGCTTGGTATACTTGTATAAATCTGCGTACCCCAGCGGAATAATTTTTTCTTTTCCGGTAATTAATAAACGGTAATTAATAAACGACTGCGGAATCAACACAACAGTTTCGCCATGTAACAGCTCAATACCATCTTTATGCACCTCACCCACGCGAATACGCGGTCCTTGCAGGTCTTGCATAATCGCTAAAGATTGCCCAATTTTTTGGCCAGCCGCGCGCAATTGCTTAATTAAAGCAGCATGCGACGAATAATCTCCGTGCGAAAAATTTAAACGTGCTACGTCCATACCGGCTCGCAACATTTTACTTAATACGACTGTTCGTTCGGAAGAAGGCCCGATAGTACAAACTATTTTAGTATGTTTTTGCATAGGTTGAGTATAACATACTTGCACATAGTAGCCCACGTTTTGGGTGTGCATCCTCGAACGACTTAGTTATACGTTAAGTGAGAGGATGCCACCCGAAACTTGTTATTTATTGCAATCGCTTCAAATCAGCTTCCACCATCATAGCGACCAATTGTTCAAAACTGCATTGTGGTTGCCAACCTAATACTTGCTTGGCTTTTGAATTTGAACCGTACAAATTGTTTAAATCGATCGGCCGATAAAACTTTGGGTCATTAGTAATATACAGTTCCCAATTGCTTATACCCACGACAGCAAAAGCGGCTGTTAAAAATTCTCGGATTGAATGCACTTGGCCGGTGGATAGCACAAAATCATCCGGCTTGGGTTGCTGCAACATGCGCCACATGGCTTCTACATAATCTCCGGCAAAACCCCAATCGCGCTTACTTTCAATATTACCCAAATTGATGGTTTTAGCTAAGCCTAATTTTATCTTGGCGACACCTTGAGAAATTTTACGCGTAACAAACTGTTCACCGCGCAAGGGAGATTCATGACTAAATAAAATGCTATTCGCAATAAATAATGAATAACTTTGTCGATAAATATTCGCCATCCAATAGGCATAAATTTTCGTCACCGCATAAGGGTTTGTCGGTAAAAAAGGCGTTTGTTCGCTTTGAAACCCTTGTTGATGGCTATTGCCAAACATTTCGCTAGTGGCAGCATTAAATAATTTTGTTTTTGGCGAATGCAATCTAATGGCTTCCAAAATAGTTAAAGCACCCAACACATTGGTGGTAGTATAATTTTTTGGGTCTGCCCACGACGCCCCTGGTGCCGATAAACCGCCCAAGTGATATAACTCCGCTGGTTGATACCGCGCAATGATAGTGGTTAGTTTGGCTTCGTCCTGCAGATCGCAATCAATGTATTCAATCTCCCGCGTAACACCAAGCCAATCGTTATTGGTTAACGAACTCGATGAGCGTTTTAAACCAATAACATGATAGCCTTTCTGTATAAGCAGTCGGCTAACGTAGCTCCCATCTTGCCCAACAATTCCTGTAATCAGTGCAATGGGTGCGGCCATATTTTTTTATTTATTTACCCGCTCAACGTAATCACCAGATTCTGTATTGACGCGCACTACTTCTCCTTCTTTGATGAATAATGGTACCGCCACTTCATAACCAGTTTCTAGTTTCACGCGCTTGGATGCGTTACCGGCCGTATCGCCTTTTACTCCGGGCGGCGCTTCGACCACACGTAAATCTACCTTCGGCGGAATTTTGATGGTAACTGGCTTATCGTTAAAGTTCATTACTTCAATATCTTCACCTTCTTTTACATAGTTCGAAATATCACCAATTTGCCCTTTCTCAAAAGTAAACTGCTCATAACTGGTGTTATCCATGAAATTGAAAGTATCGCCCTCGCGGTACATGAATTGGGCTTTGCTGCGACGCAAATCAGCTTCGTCAATTTTGTCACCGGGTTTAAAGGTTTTCTCTAAAACTTGTCCCGTAATTAAATGACGTAATTTTGTGCGCATCACCGGTTTACGTTGAGCGGTACGCATGAAATCAGACCACATCACTTGATACGGCGTATTATCTAGGTCGACGAAGACGCCAACTTTTAAATCATTCATCGTTAACATATTTGGGGAATATTTATTGTGTTGATTATGGACCCAAGGTAACTGCTTTTTCGCAGCGAGGACTGTTTGAGCGCGGAGCGCGAGTTCCGCAGCAAGAAAAAGGAGTTTCTTGGGGCCAGTATTACCTAATATCTTACATACTGCACCAAAGCCATGTAACGAGCGCGTTTTACGGCATTGGCTAATTTACGTTGCATGCGATTGTGCGCACCGGTACGTTTTCCGGGCAAAATCTTTTGATAGTTCGACATGATCCGGCGCAACAATTCAATATTTTTATAATCAATTTCTTTATAATCTAAAGATTCAAGCTCCTTTACATAGAAGCGATGTAATTTTGGGTGAACTGGTCGTTTATTTGGATGCATATAATTAAAATGGGATATCTTCAATACTTATTTCTTCGTCTGGGCTAGCCACGGTTGGTTCCGGCGCTGACGAACTGACGTTTTGCACGGGTGCACCGGCAGCTGGCGTGCGGGCAGCATTACTACCGGCGCCTTTACTGTCGAGCATAATTAAATTTTCAGTAATAATTTCGGTACGATATTTTTTTACGCCTTGCGCATCTTCCCAAGACCGCGTTTCCATCCGGCCTTCAATGTAAATGCGCATGCCCTTTTTCACGTAACTCTGGGCAATTTCGGCTAATTTGCGCCACACTACAATATTGTGAAATTCGGCTTTCTCTTGACGTTGACCAGCTTGATCGGTCCACTGTTTATTGGTGGCAACGGAAAATGTGCCAACCATTTGACCAGATGGAATCGTGCGGATCTCAGGATCGCGGGTCACGCGACCAATGAGCATAACTTTGTTTAAATCCATACGAGTACGAGTTGATGATTAGTTATAATTTGGAAGCTAAATCGGTATCCTCTAAAATAGCATCTAATTTTTTATCTAACTCTTCGATTGAAACTTTATTCTTTTCGGTATCAACATCTACCTTAGCCACATGGGCTTCAGCGAATAATTTTTCGTCTTCAGTTAAAGCGGTAACGCTGGTTTTAGCTTCTTTCGGAGCCACCACCACCGGAACCGGTTTAACGATTTTATACTTTTCACCAGCCATCATTTCTTTAATGGCTTCGGCTGTCATCACTGGGGCTTTTACCAACATATACCGCAACACTTCATTTTCTAAATGCAGCTTTTGGTCAATATCTTTAATTTTGGCCGGTTCGATATCAAACTGACGGATACTGTAGTAACCGTGGGTTTGTTGACCGATCTTATAAGCTAACCGTCGACGTTCTAAATCGACCTTTGTAGTGGTTGTACCACTAGCGTTTTGAATATAGTCGTCTACCCGCGCCTGAACGGCAAGCACAGTGGCCGGATCAAGACTTCCCGGCAACACGAACATCAGTTCGTAGTGTTCCATAATGTATTTCCTTGTTGTGTCCCACCCAGTAGGCGTATTGCTCAATGATTGAGCCGCATACTATGGATAATAGAGAGTAGGTGCACTTATTGAATTAAGCTTGCCTAGATTATCACAGACCCAATCTGCGGTCAAGCTCAGCGAATTTGGCGATTTATGTATGTTTATGTTATCTTCTTAAGGCTATGACAGTTGATCTTATTATTCCAGCGTATAACGAAGAACGGCGAATTGGACGTACTTTGCTTGAATATATCTCTTTTTTTGATAGTCAGGTCCATTTTTTGGTTGTCCTGAATAATTGTAATGATGGAACGTTAGCTGTGGTTCAAGACTTTCAAAAACGTTTTCCTGGCCGGATTGATTATCTTGATATTCTAGAAGTTATAGGTAAGGGTGGTGCAATAATTCGTGGCTGGCAAAAAAGCACTGCCGATTTAATTGGTTTTGTTGATGCCGATGGTGCTACTTCGGCCCAAGAATTTAGTAAATTATTGACAGCTCTTCCGAGTCATGATGGCGTAATCGCCTCTCGTTTTTTACCACAAGCTCATATTTTAGAACGGACATCCTGGGCGCGCACCCTAGTTAGTCGTGGAACAGTTTGGTTAGTGCGCTGGTTGTTTCAGATGCCATATTCTGACACGCAATGTGGAGCAAAAGTATTTAATAAAGCCACGATTAATGCTGTGCTGCCAAAATTACGTACCACTAACATGTTGTTTGACATTGAGTTGCTTTGGCTACTCACGCTGCGGGGTTATCATATTATTGAAATTCCAACTGTTTGGGTGGATCAACCTGGCTCTGCCTCGTTGGGTTCAAACACAAAATTTCTCAAAATCGCTTTTGGACTTTTAAGTCACTTACTCAGATTAAGATTAAACAAAAAATACTACACTAGTTAAAGCCAACAATGGTATAACCACTCAACCTTTTCAATTGTGTACCCAGTTTTGGCGTATAGACGACAAGCTGCAACATTATCGCCTTGGGTCACAACTTGAACTGTTTGATAATTGTGCTGCAAAAACCATTGGTCGGCTGCCTGCATAAGAGCACTGGCAATACCCAAACCACGATATTTTTCGTCAACCGTCACCAAACCAATATCGCCTATTCCATTTTTTTGTCCAACTGTGGTAACGCCAATTACCGGCTGTGGTGATTTAGTTTCATCACACACCACTAAAACATCTTCGGCCAGCTGATGTAGTACAGACTTTTCCATCCATAAACAATATAACTCCGCAAATTTTGCGTACCCAATATTTTGATCAACTTGAAAACGTGAAAATAAACCAGCTTGAATTGCTAAGGCGCGTAATTCTGGCGTTAACTCTGTGGCTGTAAAAGAAGTTACCGTAACGCGGCTGTTTGGTTTAGCCAGAGCAACTGTTAACGTTTTTACAAAAGTAGTTTTTTTATCAACCAATGTCCCACCTAATTTAGTTATAAGCGTCTGCAGCGTTGAATCTTCCGGCGCGGCTGACCAGTAGACTAAACGCACTTTATATTCCTTTAATTCGGTTTGAACAGCGGTAATGTTTTCTACTGTCACCCCTGGCTTCAGACGCACCACGCGATAGCCAAAAAAATCCGAATCCCAGTTTAAAATATCAAACCAGCACGGCGTTTGAATAATGGACGCTTGAGCCATGAGTGAAATTTTACTTTTCTAAAATTAAGCAAACCACGGCACGGGCGGCAGCGGCATAATCGCTCTCGTACGACTTCTCTTTCGTCGCATTAATATTGAAATAATCGCAATTAGCACAATCAGCGGCTGTAGCTAATTGCCAACCAGCCGTGGTATAGCGGTAATAGGTTTCAGTAATTAACTTACCAGCAAAACGAGCTTTGACCGCTTGAACCATTTCGGCATTAAAAACCTGTTGAAAACCACATAATTTAAAAATACCGTAAGGTAGGGTTAAATATAACCTTCCACCTTTTTTTAAGATCCTCGTAAATTCACTAATTACTTCTAAATGCGATTTTGTATCAGCTTCATGATAAGTGACATCAGTAGTATAAACATCATTATTCATACCAACGTGCTCTAAGGTTGAAATACAAGTTATACTATCGAACCAATCCGATCTAAATGGTACATTACGTAAATCACCATAAACATAAGAAATGCGTTTCTGCCAAAAACTTTTATCCTCCGGTGCCAACGTCATAATAGTTACATCTTTATTGGCAAAGACCGGTTCATTAATAATGAAAGGGTGGTTGATCGTAGAACCAGCATCCAATAAATTTCCTGGTGTAGTTGGGAGTTGACTCAATATCCATGGAAATTCAACTAAACGTTCATCTAAATTTAGTGCATATTTCTCCGGGAGATGATTCACGTTGGCAAACAATTTCATCAAAGCAGGATTTTGTAATGTAGCGGTTATTTGCTGTGCCCGGTAAGGTAAATATCCTGGCGTCCATGGTTTGCGACCACGCAGTAAATAAGACCAAATTTTGAGTGTATCGAACATAGGTATGATTGGATTTATCGCATATCCAGCCAACCAGAGGGTTTCCCGCTTTCGGCAGGTGGGGCTATGCGTTCATCTGAATAAATAAAAGGTTCGCCATCAAGGATACCACGACAGATCACATCCAGGCCAGGGTCTGCCTTTGGCAATAATTCTGACACGTGTTTAATGTTTAATCCAAATGCAATTGACTGGCGCGGTTGAATGGCTTGCACTGGTATCATCCGGCGATAAAAAAAGTGATAAGCATAACGTTTGGCGCGTTGAATGGTGGCGTCATCTAAAAGTTTAGTTAGCGGCAAAGTATCAAGGGCGGCATAATAATCAGCTTCACTGGCAGGATCAATAGTTAAGCCTTTATTTTTAATCCAGGCCTCACCCGCTACAATTGTCGGCAGCCCAGTAGTAACCAACTCCACGCCAGTTTTGGTACCAAAAATAATGGCCGCATTGCATAAACTGGTCACGACATATGTACTGGTAGAATCTTCCGGACGAATCACAATGATATTTTTCGGTAAGACAGGAAACGCTCGGGCAATCTCTGCAGCCATTGGTTGCCGCGATGGAATGGTGCCTTTACATTCGGCTGGATGAATTCGAATAATCAATTGCAAATCTGGTCGCTTGCTAAAATAAGTAATGGTTTTTAAAACCCAATCGATCATATTGGGAAAAACGTTGGTGCGATAATGTAATTGCGCATCCCACACTACGTTGGTCAGCAACGCTATGGCTGGCTTGGCTGGATCAATCTGATGTTGCTGGCGAATTTTATCAATATCTTCTTGCGGAGCTCGATTAAATGATATCCAATCTTTACTACCACGATGCCGACTAGCTAAATAGGTTGAAATCTTTTCGTCTAACGCCGGTGTTAATTCAAGATTCTCCCAAGTCTCCACTGGTTCAGACATTAGACTATGATGATAAGTTTCGGTATGGGAGAAAATAAAACACTTCTCACGATAGGCCACATTCCAGTTAACCACCCGGACGTTATTTTTGCGAAACACTTCTCCAATAATTCCTTGTGGTACATAAATACCATGATGGAAACAGGCTATATCAATTTTTTGTTCAGCCAGTAAATGTTCCGTTGCGCGTTTTGTTAGTTCAGCTGCTTCGATATAGCGGCGGAGCACAAAATCGGCGTCCGGTTCATTATCTAAAGTCCCTTTGGCAAAATAGCGCAAAGCACCGGCTAAGGCATGCTCGCCAATAGCCAAACCAGCTGGTGTATATTGTTTCAGTTCGGCTATATTTATTGTGGTAGCCAATTGTTTGCTGGCTTGACGGTCAGCCGTTGTAATGAAATCACTATAACGAAAAATCGTCACGTCGAGTGGTTTAAAAATTTTTTGTATAATCAAATAATCAAACCACCGCTTGTTAAGATGGTGCTGACCATTAACAAATAAATTTTTTTCACTGGCTGGCAACACACCATCATCAATCAACAGGCTCACTTTAGCGCCACGTAATTGTAAGGCCGCTGCTAATACGGCATACATATTAATAAACTGTTCCCAATAAACAGACATGGCCAAAACAACATGTAGTTGCTTCCCCTCGCTCTTCTGGATTGTTGCCCGAATTGCCGCTACGGCTTTTGCCAGTTCTGTTTGGAGTGGTTTCCAGTTGTAAATATTTTCTGCAACCCCACCGTATAATAATAGTAGTTTAACTTTATAGATGTTATCTGCTACTCCTATAGGCAACAATGACTTAATTTTGTCTTTAAGCATAAAATTTTTGTAATGCAGTAATTATGTTGTCAACATCAGTTAATGGTAATTTATAATACATCGGCAAGCGCAATAACCGTTCACTATCAATGGTAGTATAACGGTCGGCGCCATGGAAACGGCCAAACCGCTGGCCAGCGACCGCACTATGCAGTGGAATGTAGTGAAAAACCGCCATAATATCAAGCGCTTTGAGATGCGTAATCAATTGACTGCGCTCGGCTAAATTTGTTGTTTTGATATAAAACATGTGTGCATTCTGCTCACACTCAGTTGGAATAGTTGGTAAAGTTAACTGGCCGGAAACGACTAAATTCTGTAAACCATTGTAATAGCGCTGCCAAATGGCTAAACGATTCTCATTGATAGTATCGGCGTTTTCAAATTGCGCCCACAAAAAAGCGGCATTAAGCTCACTGGGCAAATATGAAGATCCAATATCCACCCAAGTATATTTATCAACCTGACCACGAAAAAATCTGGAACGATCTGTCCCTTTCTCACGAATTATTTCTGCCCGCTCAACAAATCGTTCGTCGTTAATTAATGCTGCTCCACCTTCGCCACAGTTGTAATTTTTTGTTTCGTGAAAGCTGTAACAACCAATGTGACCAATCGTACCTAACCACTGCCCCTTATATTTTGCCAATACTCCTTGCGCGGCATCTTCAATGACAATTAAATTATAGCGCTTGGCAATATCCATAATAACATCCATAGCACAACCAACTCCACCATAATGTACTGTTACAATGGCTTTGGTTTTTTTGGTCACCGCCGCTTCAATTGACCGTTCATCTATATTCATGGTGTCTGGTCGCACATCAACAAATACTATCACCGCACCGCGCAAAACAAACGCATTGGCGGTTGAAGCAAAAGTATATGACGGCATAATTACTTCATCACCCGGTTGAATATCGGCTAACACCGCAGCCATATCTAATGCCGAAGTGCCGGAAGTTGTTAATAGCGCATTTTTACAGGTAAATTTTTCTTCCAACCAGGTCTGACATTTTTTTGTAAACGCATTATCACCGGATAATTTTCCGCTGGCAATGACTTGAGTGATGTATTCTAGTTCTTTACCAGTTACGGCTGGTTTATTAAATGGAATCATAACGAACGACTGATGATTATTATGCCTACTAAAATAAATCCTAAACCACCCAGCTTGTAGCCAGTCAAAGATTCATGAAACAACCAAGCAGAAAATAACACCACCAAGACAAATGACAGACTAGTAAAAGGATAGGCAAAACTAAGTTCAAACTTCGTTAACGCCATCATCCAAAATAATGCTGCAATAAAAGCTGCGGCTAAACCAGTTAATATATATGGATCAAGTAATAATCTGCCAATAAAACTGAGTTTGTCTGATAATTGTACCGAAGTGTCATGGTATAAACTAATCCGCCATTTTAAAACCAGCTGACTATATACCGTACACAACACGGTCGCTAAAATATATAAATAATTTACCGACATATTTTTTACTGAGATTTATAATTTAAAGTCGAGCGTACAATGTATAACGGACGATGTTTAACTTGATCAAAAATTTTACCTACATATAAGCCTATCATGCCAAGCAACATAATAATTAAACCAGCTAATAACCAGATTGAAACAATTAAACTAGGCCAACCTGGCACTGGCCGTGTACCAAGTACTGATAGAATAATAATATACAGTGCAAAACCAAACGAAGTACAGGCAATGGCTAAGCCTACTTTTATGGTTAAGCGCAGTGGCTTATCAGAAAAAGCCAGCATGACATCAAGCGCTAAGTGCAATAATTTTCGAAACGTATAACTAGATTTCCCGGCAACCCGCGATGCATGTTTAACCTCAATACTAGTAGTAGGAAAGCCCGTCCAACGCACCATGGCTGGAAAATAACGTAAATTTTCTTGCATGTTATTCAATACTTGAATAACAGTACGTCTATAGATTCCAAAATTCCCTACCGTGGCATCTTGCTTAAGATCAGTTAAATAACTTAACATTATATAAAAACAGCGCGATGAAAACCGCTTTAACCAACTATCTATGCGGATGGCCCTACTGGCCAAAACCACATCAAAACCAGTTTGAGCGGTATTAAATAATTTAGCAATATCTTCCGGTTCGTCTTGTAAATCGCCATCCATCACCACAATCCAATCACCTGTTGCATGTTGTAGACCAGCTGTAATAGCATAATGTTGACCAAAATTTCGACTCAACTGTACCCCAATAATACGATAGTCGCGCTGAGCCAAAGAGCTTATTACCGACCAGGCAGAATCTGGACTGCCATCATCAACCAAGATTAATTCAAATTCTACCCCCAAGGTGATAATAGTGCTTTGTAGGCGCTCATAAAGCTCCACTAAACAATCAGCACATTTATACACTGGTACTACAACGGAAATAATAGACATATATTTATATTAAACTCCTACTGAAACTTTTTTAGCAACGGCCAAACAACTACTGCCAAATGGAATATGCCGACCTTGGGCAATTCGCTTATGTTCCGAACGGAAAAACATTTCCGCTAACCGGCCAACCATGCCGGGACGCTGACGATGTTGAGTTGTCGACGACGGTGACGTTTTGGTGGTAGTAATAGTTTTAGCCATTCGAAAATAACTGGGTACAGTGCGTGTAAAATATATTGGTAGTGGTAAAATGGAAAAAAAATAACTACAATATTCCATTTCTAAACCTGCGCGGCGCAACGCTTGTGATAATGATTTAATAGTATAACGACGAAAATGACCAGCCCTCACGTCTTCGTCTGACCACAACCACTGATAGACTGGAACAGTTAAATACAATCTCCCGCCCGGTTGTAAAATGTTCTGCACTGTCTGCAAAAAACCGGTTTCATCAGCAATATGTTCAACCACATCAAATAAACCTATCGCCGGCATAGTATTTGGATAAAATTTAGCGTCATCCAACGTTGCACAAATTAACTCTTTCAAGCCACGGCGTTGCGCATTTTGGATTGCTTGCTCACCCGGCTCAACCAACACTACATCAAACCCAGCCTTAATTAATGATTGAGCTTGGTAACCATTAGCTCCACCAATATCAAAAATAATACCAGCTGGGGGAAAACGTTTTATCAATGAGGTTAAACAATTATTTCGATGCTTGAACCAAAAGCTCGTATCTTCAATCTGATAACATTCACTGTTGCCAACCGCTGGATAAGAAATTTTCGACTTTGACTTTGTGTACCAAATTCCATCGCGATTTTCTAGTCCAGGAGCAATAGCCGACAGCGTCATAATTTATCTATTATAAAATAATTTGGCTATCTTGTCCAGAATGCGTTTAAGGTTTGACCAGTTGATTATCGTCTAAAATTAGCTTATAACTATTGTTGGTTGGCTGCATATTTCTATAGCCATATAGATCTGGAGAATAACCACTTTGAATCGTAAATATTTTCTGCCAGTGCGGATCTGTTTGAATTGTGCGGGACATGTAATCAACCATATAAGACGAATACTCATTATCAATCCAGCTACTTTGTATACCCTTTGCGGGATCAGCAAAAACCACCGCTACGTCTACCCATTTATTAGTGGCTGAATAGACCCGTTCAGCCACCTGCTCCTTGGTCAAACCAGGATAATCCACCTTCCAAGCAGTAAGATGCTGATTAAAATATGGCTGCCCAGCCGGCAAAGCTAATTTGCCTGTAGAAAAATACAGTTCCATTGTGGGAATTGTTGAATATTCATCAAAAAAGGCTTGCCACACAATTGGCTCATTCGCTGCCTGATTTAAACCATCAGCTATTTGTTGATTCATAAACTTTTCTGGTGTAATTATTTGCTGTGCTAGAGTACTAATGCGCAAGCGTTGTTGATTTATACTCACCATAATTGTAAATATCACCAGACCTATCAAAACACTTTGCATAATTTTTTGCCATTTATGAAAAGTTTGTTGTGGTGCTGAAAACAAACCGGCCGCTAATAAAGGAAATAATCCATAAAGCAGCGGATGAAAGGCTCCAACAGTTCCTAAGGCCAGTAAGGTTAATGGAGTGGCTACGCTTATCCAAATTGCAATTAACCAATGTTTAATGGTTTGCCGTCGTAATGTTAGGATAATACTAATAATTACAATTATAATACCTGTGTATATAAATAATTTGGGGAATCTATCCCCTTGCAGTTGCCACATTGCTAATAGGCTTGTACAAATAAATGACCATGAACTGGCAAAAGTTTGATTTATGGCGTAACCATAATTGTTATAAAAAGCTACATTACTGGAAAAATGGGCAACCAAAAAATACCCGGCTAGTCCAAAAATAATGCCGCCTGGTATAAGTAGGCTAATTCCAACATCTCGCCAACGCTTTTGAATTATCCAACGTTGCCAGAGAAAAAATACAAACGGCACAATACATACTACTGCCACAAACACACCGGCAATATAGCGGCTCAATACCGCTGCAGCTGCGCTAACGGCAAAACCAATAATCCAACGCTGCTGCTTAGGAAAATCTGCCGCCAATAAAATACAACACAGCGCACAGCCTAACCATAATGTGGCTCCCCATTCTAACCAGTAATTAGCGATCCCACGATTTACGTCATATAGAATTGGAAGCCCAATAAAAAATAATTGTGTTGTTAAGGCAAGAAAAATTGACTGCCGACGAGTAAATACTAAATAACCAACTAACGTCAATAATAACGTAAACGTCAACCCAACAGAAACTAAATGGCCATAGGGATTAGTTAGTAAAGCTGGCGTAAATAAAACTAACGGCGTCGTGCGCAGTGGATGGCGATTATTATGCAACCACTCGTCTAGCGCAACTGTAAAACGTGATTCGGTCTGTAGACGTTGAGCGAGACTTGCATTATATGACTGGTAGTAAACAGCATCAAAGAAATAGGCGTTGTGCTGTTGATAATTGGCTTGGGCATAAATTGCCAAACCAAAGACGATTAATGTGCCAATAACCGCGCCACTAAATAGAACTAATAGTTTCCGGTAACGCAAGGTAAACATCGCTTTAGACTACTAGTTAAACGTCAACATTGTCAACGCTATAATTTCTGCTAAACTCCTTTTATGCTCAGTAAACGAACCGGCCCAATTCTTATTTTGCTCAGCGCAATGCTGGGTAGTTTATTTCCAATTATTGGAAAACTAATTGGCACAACTATCCCACCGCTGTTTTTTGCCGGTGGTAGTGTTTTAATTTCAACTCTACCGGCGTTACTGCTTTTACTTCATCGGCGGCGCGACACTCTTGAACGTATTCGCAA
>CAYYTZ010000014.1:0-15420 GCA_964474735.1 uncultured Gammaproteobacteria bacterium
ATCAAGGCGTGTCGCGTTCGATTATGGCGCGTTTGATTGAGTTTTGTAAGAGTCATCACTTAGATATAAAATTTGCAGCGGATATTTTTGACGCCCAAATATCACATATTTCCATGCGACCGTTTGCCGGTATTCCGTTGGTTGAATTGCAGCGCACTTCCTTGCAGGGGTGGGGGAGAATTTTTAAACGGTTAACGGACATTGTGCTGTCAAGCCTGGCGTTGTTGGTATTTTTACCTTTAATGATAGCTACCGCTTTGTTGGTAAAATTTACTTCGCCCGGGCCAGTGATTTATCGTAATCGGCGAGTGGGTGAAGCCGGAAAAGAATTTGATACGCTAAAATTTCGTTCCATGAAGCAAGAATATTGTATTGGTGATCAATTTACGCATACAACCGAAGCGCTGAAACTGGAACAAGAGTTAATCGAAAGAAAAAGTATCAAATCCGGACCGCTATACAAAATTCAAGATGATCCCCGAGTCACCAAGTTGGGGTCATTTATTCGTAAAACTTCACTGGATGAATTTCCGCAATTTATCAACGTACTTAAAGGGGAGATGTCGCTAGTTGGGCCAAGACCGCACCAACCACGCGAAGTGGAAAAATATCAAGCAGCACAAAAAGCTGTGCTTAACATGAAGCCAGGTGTCACCGGCTTGGCGCAAATTTCTGGACGGTCCGATTTATCGTTTGAGGAAGAGATTCGTTTAGATTCGTATTATACGGAAAATTGGAGTATTCTATTGGACGTGTATATTCTTGCAAAAACGCCATTAATATTATTGAAAAAACGCAGTGCCTTATGAAGATCGCCTTAGTCCATGACCACTTAGCTCAAGATGGGGGGGCGGAAAAAGTATTACAAGCCTTTCAACAAATTTGGCCGACCGCCCCAACTTATGTGATTGTTTATAATCCTAAAGCCGCTCATGCCAGCTTTCGCGCTAAAGATATTCGCACATCTTTTTTGCAACATTGGCCATTGGGCATTAAGCGTTATCAGTGGTTTTTTCCGGTGATGCCCACCGCAGTTGAAGGGTATGATTTATCAGAATTCGATGTGGTGCTTTCCAGTACCGCTTCTTTTGCTAAAGGCGTCATAACCCGACCACACACTTTACATATTTGTTATTGTCATACCCCAACCCGCTATTTGTGGAGCGATACGCATGCTTATGTCCGTGAACTGGGTGTGCCGGGAGTGGTAAAATGGTTATTGCCGTTTTTTTTAACGTACGTTCGACTGTGGGACAAGATGGCAGCGGATCGGGTGGATATGTTTATTGCCAATTCTCAATTGGTCCAAAATCGGATTACTAAATATTATAGCACCCAGAGTGATGTAATATATCCGCCGATTGATACCAGCAAATTTTCCGTCGGCCCAGTGGGTGACTATTTTTTAACGGGTGGTCGTCTAGTACCGTATAAACGTTTTGATGTTGTGATTGAGGCGTTTAATCGGTTAGGACGCAAGTTAAAAGTTTTTGGTAGTGGTCCAGAATATCAAACTTTACGGGCTCAAGCCGGTAACACGGTGGAATTTGTTGGTCGAGTGTCGGAAGCGGAATTAGCCAAGCTTTACAGCGGAGCCTTAGCGTTTATTAATCCGCAAGTGGAAGATTTTGGCATTACGATGGTCGAAGCGATGGCCTCCGGTCGTCCGGTTTTAGCTTTTGCCGCGGGCGGTGCCTTAGAAATAATTAAACCAGGCGTCACCGGAGAATTATTTTCTTATCAAACTTGGGAGGATTTAGCTGACATGGTAGTGAAGTTTGATGCTACACATTATAATCCAACTACCATCCGCGCCGAAGCCGAACGGTATTCGATTGATCAATTTAAGACTAAAATTAAACAGTATGTGGAAAGTGCCTACGGAAATTTTACACCGCGCTTTTGATCGTGTAGTATTACTCTATGGAAATAAAACAACATTTAAACTATCTGCGTCGTTCACTGGTTTTCATTGTAGTATTTGGTTTGGTGGTGGGGGTTATTACTACAGTGATTGCTCAAAACCAACCAGCCGGTTATGATGCCGTGTTAAGTTATGAGTTGGCGTTAGTGAACCGTTCAACTACGCCTGATTATCAATATGGATCATATTACGACTTAAAAGGAGCCGAGTTAATGACCCAACATGCCATGAGTTTATTGCGCAGTCCGGCGGTGATTGAAGAAATTTATCAGGCGGCCGGAGTGGCTTATAGTATTGATAATGTTGACCAATTCACCAGTCAGTTTAAAACTGCTCAAGATTCTTCACAACATTTTTCCGTTAAATTCAGTCGTTATAATATGGCGGAGGCGGCAGCCATGGCAGATGGCATGACAGAAATATTATCAGCTGACATTGCTCAGGCGCAAACTGATACGAACGGTGCTAGTCAGTTTAAGTTGATTGCACACGAACCGGTTATTGTGTACAGCGTAGTTAATGTTTGGCTATTAACCGGTTTAGGTGTAGCGGCCGGCTGGTTAACTGCCATCGTTCTGGTCTATTTGAGACGCTATCTTCAGAATTAGACATGCGAATTGGTATTGATGGGCGGTCTTTACTTGAGACGGAACCATCCGGTGTTAGTATTTATACAGCCGAACTGATTCGCGCTTTGGCCCAATTGCCACATGCACACGAATTAAAAATTTTTTTATCAGGAGCCAATCTACCAACTAAGCGCCTTGCCTGGTTAAAGACGTTACCGCACACAACAATTCATCATTTACGCTGGCCGAATAAATTATTTCATTGTGCGGCTCTATTTGGCCTGGCACCAAAAATTGATATGGTCTGCGGTGGAGTAGATGTGTTGTTTGCGCCGAATTGGCATATGTTACCACGTTCAGTTAATGTGCCGCTGGTGTTAACTGTGCATGATATGGCCTATACATTGTATCCACAATTTTTATCGTGGCGACGTCAGTTGTGGCATCTGGCAATTCGACCAGCCGTCGTGTTACGTCAAGCGAAAAAAATTATTGCCGTCTCGCAAACTACGGCTGCGTCTTTACAAGCGTATGCCGCTAAAGTGACGGTGGTTCATTCTGCTGTGCCAAGTTTGCCGTCGGCTGAACCAGTCTTGGAATTACCCCAGCAGTATGTGGTTTGTGTTGGCACATTAGAGCCGCGCAAAAATTTAATGGCGTTAGTTGCCGCACTTCAACGCTATCGCAGCAATCAACCAAATAGTAAATTGCACTTAGTGTTGCTTGGTTCCAGCGGGTGGCGATCGGGGAAATTACGGCGACAGTTGCAGCAAGACGACTTTGTTCATTATTTTGGCTATATTACTCCAGGTCAAAAACGTTTTGTGATTGAACGAGCGGCGGCGTTATTTTATCCGAGTATTTATGAGGGCTTCGGTTTCCCACCCTTGGAAGCACTAGCGGTTGGTACGCCGGTAGTTACCAGTAACACCGGTGCTCTGCCGGAAGTATTAGGATTATCCGCCTGGTATTGCAATCCGTATTCGCAGCAAGATCTTGTAACATTATTGCAAATGTTTGCTGAGCGACCGCGGATAAATCCACCTTACTATCAGTCAACTTGGCAAAGTTTGCACTGGCAAAATACTGCGGCTGCCACATTGCGTGTTCTGGAACAAGCAGTATACTAGTCATATGAAAATTGGCATTGATGCTCGTTTTTTTGGCGGAGAACAATCAAAAGGGCTGGGTCGCTATACGCAAAAGCTGATTGAGCATTTAATTCAACTGGATCAGACGAATCATTATGTTTTGTTTTTACCGGATAGAGAATTAAAACATTGGACTAAGTTACCGGATAATGTCACTGTGGTGCGTGCGCCGTATCGTTGGTATTCATTAGCCGAGCAGATTTTTATGCCATTGGTGATTGCGCGGCAGCAGGTTGATTTAATGCACTTTCCGCATTTTAATGTCCCACTGTTTTATCACAGACCTTTTGTGGTCACCATTCACGATTTGATTATAAGTCGATTTCCGACCGAACGGGCCACTACTCTTGGACCAATTACTTATAAACTTAAACAACTGGCTTATCACATTGTAATTCGTCATGCGGCGCGCAGTGCGCAACACATTATCACCGTATCGGAATATTCTAAACGCGACTTGATTGATTATTTTAAACTGCCACCAGAACGTATTTCGGTCACTTACGAAGCGGTCGAACAATTTTCTTCACCGCAACACACGGCGGAACAACTAGCTGCCACCAGAGCACAGTATAAGTTGCCGGAGGCTTATTTGCTTTATGTTGGTAATGCCTATCCGCATAAAAATTTAGAAACGCTTTTGCATGTTATGCAGACATTAAAAAAAACCGGTCAACTGACTCAGCATTTAGTTTGTGTAGGTAAAGCCGACTACTTTTATCTTCGTTTGCAGCAACAAGCCTGGGCTTTGAATGTTGACGATGTGGTCCACTTTCCCGGCTTTGTGCCGGATAAAGATTTAGCCGCTTTCTATCGTGGCGCCTTTGCCTTTATATTCCCTTCAAAATATGAGGGCTTTGGTCTGCCGCCGCTCGAAGCCATGGCATATGATACGCCAGTGTTGGCTTCGAACAGCTCTTGTTTGCCAGAGGTCCTAGGGGCTGCCGCACTTTACTTTGATTATAGAGATGTTTCTGGTATAATAAATCAACTTAAACGGCTCAACACAGAGCCAAATTTGCGTGAGAAATTAATTGTGCAAGGACGCACGCAAGTTACCACTTACAGTTGGAAGCGTATGACTAAGGAAACTTTAGCACTCTATGAGAAGTTATTCACCAAATCTGAAACCGGAACAATTACATAACCATTCTGATGCGGCGGAACGTTTAGGCGTACCACGCAGCAATATTTTAGATTTGCGGGCGTTTCAAACAGAAGCCCAAACTCCGGCTAGTGTTAAGCCGATTAAATCATCATGGTGGCAGCGTTTTAAAACAGCTAGGCGTGAAGCGAAACGTTTGGCGTTTGAGCAGGCTAGACATCGTCACGTTATTCCAGTTTTGCAGCATTCAACCACTTCGGTCGTAGCGGCAGAAGTTGCTCCAGAAGCCATTATTATGCCAACGAGCACAACACCAATTAGCACACAACCTGCAGTGGCCGGCCCCCTGCATATTGCAGAACCCGAAGTTGTGCTGATAGAAAATGTGGAAACACCAGAAACGCCGATTTTGTCGAAAACTATCAGTGAACCCAAAATTGCTACGATCGAGCCGCTAATAACTGAGCCATCAGCAATTGAAGCTGCAGTGATTGAAGCACCAGTACCGGTAGTCCTTGAGCCACTAACAGAACAGGCGGCCGTCAACACTATTAATAAATCAGACGAAGTCGAAGACGTTTTTTCGGAAGAGTCGTTGCGAGCAGTGAATCCAGCAGTCATGGTTGCGGAGTCAGCGCCTGTACCCACTCCGGCAGCCGTTCCAGAATTTGCCAAATTGAAATCGCCCAAGTTGCGCTACCGTTGGCAATGGCACTGGCGGCCAGTATTGGCTTTTGCGGTTGTTAGCTTAATCTGCGTGATACCGTTTGGGACGATGGCTTTGTTGCAAAAAGTCAGTTCGGCCCGTGGTGAGATTGAAACGATTTCTCAAGAGGCCACCAATCAGCTTAGTCAAGCGGCCAGTTCCAGTACGCAGTTGGATTTTTCAGGAGCGGTCACATCGTTTGATGCCGCAGCTACAAATTTTCATGATGCGCACGATCAGCTCACTTCAATCAACGAAGCCCTCACGCCAATCATGCGTGCATTGCCCAAGACTGGTAATCAATTTTCCAGTGCCGAAAATATTTTAATTGCCGGCGAGCAATTATCCAATGCCGGTGCCGATGTGGCGACGGCTTTTTCTGTTTTAGAACAATATACTAAACAAAGTGATATTGCCAGTTCCAGTACGGATTTACTTGTTACAGCGCATTCAGCTTTTCGTCCGGCCGTACCACGTTTGGAGCGCGCCACCATTGCTCTGAATGAAATTGATTTGACTACCGTACCGGCGGAATATCGCGACGAAATTGCAGCTGCTCAAGAGGCTGTACCGTTAATTGCCCAAAGTTTAGATGAGGTATTATCACTGAGTGAAACGCTATTGGTGATTTTGGGCCATGATGAAGCCAAACGTTATTTAGTGGTTTTTCAAAATAATCGTGAGTTGCGTGCCACGGGCGGATTTATCGGAAGCTTTGCCGTGGTGGATATATATCAGGGGAAGGTGAGTGCCATTGAAATTCCAGGTGGCGGACCATATGATTTAGCTGGTAGTCTTAAAGCTAAAGTCATTTCTCCACAACCATTACATTTAGTAAATGCCGGTTGGCAAATGCAGGATGCTAATTGGTGGCCGGATTTTCCAACTTCGGCTCAAAAAGTTCAGTGGTTTTATTTAAAAAGCGGCGGTTCGGCAGTTGATGGGGTAATTACTTTAACACCAGATGTCATAGAACAGATGCTTGAAATTACCGGTTCAATTGAAATGTCGGAATATAATACCACCGTCACGGCTGATAATTTTTATAACATTACCCAAACACAAGCTGAACGTAAATATGACGATACGCGTGAATCGAAGAAGTTTATTGCCGACCTGACGCCAAAGTTATTAAATAAACTGTTCACACTGGACGCACACAATTATGTACCAGTTTTACAAGTGATTTATAATTCGTTAGCGCAAAAAGATATTTTACTATATTTTAATGATGTATTTTTAGAGAACGAGTTAGCCGAACGCGGCTGGACCGGCGAAGTAAAACAAACCAGCGGTGATTATTTAATGGTGGTAGATACCAACATTGGTGGTGGAAAAACCGATGCCGAAATAACAGAAACGATTGAGCATCAAGCCGACATTCAAGCCGATGGCAGTGTGCTAGACACGGTAACTGTGACCAGAACACATACGGGAGCTTCCGGCGATACCTTTGCTGACCTTAATAATGTTGATTATATGCGGCTTTATGTTCCGGCTGGGAGTGAATTAATCAGTACTACTGGTTTTACTCAACCTGATCCAAATTTGTTTTTAAAGGTGGAGGCCGGCTATAAACCAGATACTGACTTACAAACTATTTCCGGAGACACTCTCATTGACGAAGCTAGTCAAACTCGCATTAATCAAGAATTTGGTAAAACCGTATTTGGCAATTGGGTACAAACTAAACCAGGTAGCACCAGTAAAGTGGTAATTAAATATCGTTTGCCGTTTACAATTAAACCACAAGGTCTGTTTCAACCGGCTACGCGTTATAGTTTGTTAGTGCAAAAGCAAGCCGGAGCGTTTGATCCGTTGGTATTAACCAAGGTTACTTATCCGGCTAAATATTCTGTGCTTTGGTCATATCCCAATGCCACCGGCACGTTGCATCAGGCGTTACAAACCGACAGTTTTACCGGTTTAGTGTTTGAATAGTTTGGCATGATCCGAGAGTTGATGCGAAAATTATCGGCATCTATTTTTGGAGGAGCCTTTATTATTGGTGTAGCGTCGGTTGCTTCTCGTTTAATGGGGTTGGTGCGAGATAATTTATTGGCGAAAACATTTGGCGCTTCGGCCGAGTTGGATATTTATAATGCTGCATTTAAAGTGCCGGATTTTTTATTCAATATTATTGTGCTGGGCGCACTTTCGGCTTCGTTTATTCCCGTGTTTATCCAGCAGCGCGAAAGTGGGGATACCGCCGCCTGGCGTTTGGCCAGTACCGTTTTGAATTATTTATTAGTATTACTAGGTTGTGTTGGTTTGGGTATGATTTTTGCTCCCAATGTGGCGCACTGGTTAATGGCCGAACGACCAATCGAACAACAACTACAAACCGTTCAATTGATGCGGGTAATGTTATTGAGTATTATTTTTTTTGGTATCAGCAATATTTTTTCCGGCGTTTTACATTCCTATCGTCGGTTTTTGATGTATGCCTTAGCGCCGATCCTTTATAATGTGGGAATCATTTTTGGTATTGTGGTGTTTTATCCGCGTTTTCAATTAATTGGTTTAGCCTATGGTGTAGTGGCGGGCGCACTTTTGCATTGTTTAGTGCAGTTGCCAGCGGTCTTGCGAGTAGGTTTTCGTTATGTTTGGTCTTGGCATTTAAATACTCCAGGCATACAAATAATTCTTAAACAAATGCCGGCGCGGGCACTGGCTCTGGGGGTGGTACAAGTGAATGCCATAATTATTGCGGCGTATGCTTTACGGTTAGAAGACGGTAGTTTAACCATGTGGCAGTGGGCAGATAATTTGCAAAACGTACCAATAAATGTTTTTGGTGTGTCGTTGGCGCTATCGACTTTTCCGGTTTTTTCTCAAGCTTTTGCAGAAAATGACGTTATTAAATTTAAAAATATTTTTTCACAGAATTTTCGACGGTTATTATTTGTGATTATTCCTCTAAGCGTGGTGGTATTGTTGTTACGGGCGCAAATTGTTCGTTTGGTTTTGGGATCGTTTAATAGTGGGCAATTCGATTGGAGTGCAACTATCACTACTTCGCAAGTGCTAGGAATATTTGCCGTGGTGATGTTTGCCCAAGCCACTATTCCCATGTTAGTGCGGTCATTTTTTGCTCATCATGATACGAAAACGACGGTCTTCATCAGCCTAATCAGTGTTGGATTGAATGCTATTTTAGCATGGTTTTTATCTGATGCGTTTGGAATTTTTGGTTTGGCCGCAGCCTTTGCTATCAGTAGTTTGTTTCAGATGTTGGCGTTACTGTTTATTTTGCGGCTCAAATTTGGTGATTTGGAAGATAGCGCCATCATTCGGTCGATTTGGCGGATTGTTTTAGCCACCGCAGCGATGGGTTTAGTTATTCAGGGAATGAAATATTTTATTGCTCCGGCGGTGGATATGCGGACAGCCCTTGGTTTAGCCGTACAGACAGTTGGTAGTGTTGCGGCCGGTCTCTTGGTTTATTTGTTTATTGCCTATGTAGCTCGCTTCCCAGAAATTGTAATTATTCGAACCTATTTGCGTAAATTTAAAGCGTTACTATGAAACAGTGGTGGATAAAACATGGTAAAAGTGTAGGTGGGCTGCTGATGGTGTATGTGCTAACTACTGTGCCTTTTTTAACGCGCTATCCTTATAACTGGGACGCCGCCCAATTTGAATTAAGCTTACAGCATTTTTCCATTCACATGCATCAACCGCATCCGCCCGGCTATTTGTTGTTTGTGGCTGTAGCTAAAGTATTAAGTTTTGGATTAGGAAACCACTGGGCGGTGGTTGCTGAAAGTGCCTTGTTTGGCGCCATAGCAGTTGTGCTGCTATATGTGTTGACGACAGAATTTTGGCCAGAAAAACGTTGGGTACGTCTAATTATTACCCTCGGTTTCATTCTCAATCCACTTTTTTGGTTATACCGTGAAACTGGTTTAACCTATACAGTCGATGCCGCCGCCGTATTAGCCTTGGCTTGGCTGTGTTTGGGAACATTGCGCTATCGTCAACATAAATATTTTATTGCCAGTTGTATTGTGTTACCCGTGGCTTGTGGTTTACGTCCATCATTATTAATTCTACTTGGTCCATTGTGGTTATTAGCGGCTTGGCATCATAAACGCAATTGGAAATTTGTTTTAATTTGGTCCGGCGTTTGTTTGGGTTTAGCCCTGGCGTGGGTGATTCCCTTAATTATTTTATCCGGAGGTATTGGTGCGTATTGGACAGATTCAACCAAGCTTTATAGAACAGTAACACAAGCTACTTCATTATTTGCCGGAGCACCACTGCTAAATGTCTGGCAGCAAATTAAATTAATGATCAGTACGTTGGTGTATAGTTGGAATAGCGTCTGGGTTGGCCTGGTCATGGCTTTAATATTAGGCACACTGCATATGCGTAGTCGTCAAAACTGGTTGGCCAGCTGGCAACAGAATCGTACGATGTTATTATGGGTGCTGGCTTGGGTGGTCCCGGCTTTTATTGTTTATGGTTTTATTCATCTTGGTCAACTTGGTTACCTAGTTTTTTTAATACCACTTGGTTACCTGGGCATTGGTTCGGTTTTAGTTTGGCTGGAACAGCGGTTTACTTTATGGCAGTTAGTAGTAGGGTTGGGCTTAGCTGCCCATGCGGTAATTTTTTTGTGGGTAAAACCGGGCTATGGTCATCCGGAATATCGCCCCGTTACCGTTGAACAACGATGGTTACAAACCGCCGCTCGATTGGCACCTAACTTGTTTAAACTGAATCGTTTTGTTTTAGCCGAACATGATGAAACAGTAGCCGCTTATGAAACAATGTTGGCCACCGCTGATCCAGCCACGACGGTTATTATTACCGTTCGGGATGTAATGTATCCAGCCGCCGCCAATAACTTAGCAGTGCGGAATTCAGAATTATTTCGTGAACTAAGTGTGCTTGGGCCGGATTTTCAAGTTATCGAGCTGGCACCGCAACGTAATTATTTTTTAACGGCGACCAGTGCCGCCATGGCCACAACCTATGACAATACTGTGCTTGTGCCGGATTCAACTCATACAATCATTGTAGCTGCCCACATGTTGCCAGATAGTGTCATGCCAACAAACTTAATACTCGGCCGAGAACAACTCCCAAACGTGACAAGTCGCTATTATCGTGGCATTATGGATAAGCCCTGGACGTTTTTGGGCTATACTATTGAAAGGCCGGCCGACTTGTGACAACTCTAAAGCAAATTCGTAATTTTTGTATCATCGCGCATATCGATCATGGGAAAAGTACCCTAGCGGATCGTTTATTGGAATTGACCAATACCGTCTCTAAGCGGGAAATGCGTGAACAGCTGCTCGACAGCATGGATTTAGAACGCGAACGCGGTATTACCATTAAATTGCAGCCCGTCCGCATGAATTATAAAGAGCATGTCATTAATTTAATCGACACGCCTGGTCATGTTGATTTTACTTATGAAGTATCGCGTTCATTGGCTTGTTGTGAGGGGGCAGTGTTGGTGGTTGATGCGACTCAAGGTATTGAAGCACAAACCTTGGCTAATTTATATTTAGCCCTGGATCAGAATTTAGAAATTATCCCCGTCATCAATAAAATAGATCTACCGGCAGCCGATGTCCCAAAAGTAACGCAAGAAATAAAAAACTTGCTCGGCTCGCATGATGATGAAATTATTGCCGTATCAGCTAAAACTGGGGAGAATGTATTAGCGATTCTGGATGCCATTATTGAACGTATACCGGCTCCCACCAGTGCTGGGGCGGAAACTAAAGCTTTGGTTTTTGATTCTACCTTTGATGATTATCGAGGAGTGATTGCTTATGTGCGGGTGTTTCAAGGTGCCATTAGCAAGCACAGCAAATTGACGTTTATGGCGAACAAAGCCAAATCGGACGCCTTAGAAGTTGGATTCTTTTTACCGAAATACCAGTCGCAACCACAACTGACTAGCGGCGAGATTGGTTATGTAATTACCGGTTTCAAATCGCTAACCGATTGTCAGGTGGGCGATACTATCACATTAACCAATCAACCGGCTCCAACGCCGTTGTCCGGATATGCCAAAGTTAAACCAATGGTCTTTGCCAGTATATTTTGTAAAGAAGGGGACGATTATCCGCGATTACGTGAAGCGTTGGGAAAATTAAAGTTGAACGATGCCGCCTTAACATTTGAACCGGAAAATTCCAAGGCGCTGGGTTTTGGTTTTCGGTGTGGTTTTTTAGGGTTGCTGCATTTGGATGTGGTACAGGAGCGGCTTCATCGCGAATACGATTTAGAATTAATTGTGACCGTACCATCCGTGGCGTATCGGATTACCTTAACTAATGGGACAGTGCAAACCGTCTCATCACCACTGGATTTTTCTGAACCGACCAATCTTAAACTGGTTGAAGAACCGGTGATGCAGGTTGATGTGGTGACACCCACGCAATATATTGGTGGCATTATTGGATTGTTGCAAGATCGGCGTGGTCAACCCACCGGTAATGATATGGAATACTTGGACACCGAGCGCGTTATTATTCATTATGTTGTACCATTAAGCGGAATTATTGTAGATTTCTATGATCGGTTAAAAAACGTATCATCCGGTTATGCTTCACTGAATTATGAATTTAAGGGGTATCAATCATGTAAAGTGCGCCGGTTAGATATACTCGTGGCAACGGAACCGGTTGAAGCCTTGGCATCAATAGTATATGAAGACGAAGCGCAATCAGCTGGGCGTAAAATTGTGGCGGCCTTAAAGAATGTTTTACCGCGTCAAATGTTTGATGTTCGACTACAAGCAGCGGTTGGTGGTAAAATTATTGCGTCAGAACGAATTCCGGCTATGCGTAAAGATGTCACGGCCGGACTATACGGCGGTGATGTCTCGCGTAAGCGCAAAGTGTTAGAAAAACAAAAAAAAGGCAAAGCCAAAATGAAATCAATTGGCAAAGTCGATATTCCTAAAGAAGCCTTTCTGGCCGTACTTAAACGATAATCTATGATACAGCGTTTACACGTAGTAAGTTTTACTTTAGCCGTCACTGGACTGTTTTGGTGTGGGTCTTTGCCTGTAGCGGCTGATGAAGTAAGTGCGGCTGAATTAGGTGTTATTGCCGGTGACACTGGTGATACGGATACCGGGTACGCAGTGGCCGGAGCCGGTGATGTAAATGGTGATGGTTATGCCGATGTAGTTTTGGGTGCGCCCAGCGGTGGTGATAATGGCGAGGGTGCGGTTTATGTCGTGCTTGGTCAAAGTGTGCGTTTTGATGAAGCGGATGTCAGCACGGCCGTACGCTATACCGGAGAAAATTCTGGCGATCAATTTGGTGGTGAGTTGGCCGGAGTGGGCGATATTAATGCCGATGGTTATGATGATATTGTGGTGGCGGCGTTGTATGCAGATACAGCCGAGCATAATGCTGGAGCGGTTTATATTATTTATGGACAGGCTACCTTAGCCGACGGATCAGTTAAAGATTTGCCTACCTACACCGGTACAGAAGGTAGTGCCAAATTGGGTTTTGCTTTAGCGGCGGCTGGGGATATGAATGCCGATGGTCTGGCGGATTTTGTTATTGGCGCACCGTACCGCAATGATCGATCAGGCGGAGCGTACATTGTGTATGGTCAAACTACTGCTTTAAGCGGTGGCTCAGCTAGTCAGTTGCCGCTATTAAGCGGGCAATCAGATTACGACTATGCCGGCTACGCCGTAGCTAGTGGTGATATTAATGCCGACGGGTATAGCGATATCATTGTCAGTGCACCCAAGCGCAATACCACACTACGTGATACCGGAGTAGTATATATTGTGTACGGTCGTAGCACAAAATATATCAGTCAAAGTTTAAGCAGCTCTACATTAATTAGTGGTCTAACCCGCAGCGAAAAAATTGGTCAAAGTTTAGCGATTGAGGATATTAATAGCGATAACTACGGCGATATAATTATTGGCGCACAGTATAATGACACTGGCGCAAAAAATGGCGGAGCAGTTTATATTTATTATGGATCGGCTAGTTTGGGTACCAGTTTGAGTTTGGCTTCGGCTACTCAATTATATAATACTGCCACCGAAGATGTGGCCGGGCAAAGTTTAGCCGGGGTAGGGGATGTGAATAGTGATGGGTATGGTGATTTTATTGTTGGCGCACCATCAACCAGTCGCGAGCAGGCTGGTCGGGTGTTTTTAGTACTGGGCCAAAGCGCAATATTTACGTCGCAGGCCCTCGATACGCAGGAAATTATTGTCGGAGAAACGAGTGGTGATTATTTTGGTAATAGTGTGGCTGGGGCTGGTGATGTGAATGGCGATGGACTGAACGAAGCCTTGGTGGGAGTAAAAGGCTATGGCCAAGTTGCTGAAGGTGCCGGAGCGGCTTATATGGTGTATTGGCCTATATTAACCTGTGACAATTCAGCCGCGCTTGGTCACATTTTAGCAAATTATCCGGAAGCAGATTGGAAAGATCGTAACTACAGCGCCAACGGCAAGTTACATATTGTAGTTGAACGCAAAGGGCAAAATGCCTATTTAGTGAATTGTAAAACTGATCAAGTTGTTCAAACCTTAACGTTTAATACGCGCACCCAAAGAAAGATTTTAGCTCGAGTATTTCGCGCGCGTGGTTTGCCAGTTTTTATTGTCGTCACTCGAACGCCCAGTAAACGAAAGATTAAAATATTTTTTTATGAGCAAACCGTTACGCAATTAGAGGAGCTTGATTATGTCACTCGAAAATGGCGACCGCGGGGTTTGCGCATTAAATTAAACAAACGCAATCATTTTGTCTTACAGCGCGGTCAGGAAAAAAAACACAGATTGCTCTATCGCATTACAACTGACATGACCTTAGAAGCCTTGTAAGTTATGCAGAGAATTAAACAGGCAATTCAACAACAATGGCATGAGCCAAATTATGTCTTTATTAGTTTGTTGGGCATCCTGTTAGTTTTTGGATTAATTATGTTGTCTTCGGCCAGTTCGGTGGCTGGTTTTGAAAAATTTGGCGATCCTTACTACTTTGTCAAGCGCCAACTTTTGTATGGGATTTTGATTGGATTGCCTTCAATGTGGGTATTGTCGCGGATCGATTATCACGTATGGAAACGATATGCCTTTCCGATTGTGGTTATCAATATTATTCTTATTGTGATGATTTTAGTTCCCGGGATTGGCGTAGAGTTACTGGGCGCTCGGCGATGGTTGAATATTGGCGGTATATTATTTCAACCATCTGAACTTATTAAGCTATCTTTTTTATTGTATCTGGGGGCGTGGTTAGAAGCACGCGGTAAAGAATTACATGACCCCTCAACGGGTTTCGTTCCTTTTATGATCATGATTACTTTTTTAGTCTTGATGATTGCCGGTGTGCAAAAAGATTTAGGGACAATGGTGGTGATTGCCGTGATTGCCGTTTCGGCCTATTTTGTGGCTGGAGCACCCTGGAAACATCTAGGGATTATTTTAGCCAGTGCTGTAGCGGCGTTTCTGTTTTTAGTTAAACTATTACCTTTGCTCATTCCGTCGTTTGAATATCGAGCTCACCGTTTAACCGTGTTTCTAAATCCAGACATCGATCCACTTGGTATTGGTTTTCATATTAACCAGGCTTTGCTCGCCATCGGATCGGGTGGAATATTAGGGCTTGGTTTAGGGCATTCGCGACAAAAATTTAATTATCTGCCGGAAGTAATGACCGATTCCATTTTTGCCGTTTTGGCGGAAGAAATGGGCTTTGTGATTGCGTTGGGCGTGGTGTTGTTGTATTTAGCTTTAATGATTCAAGGGTATAAAATCGCAAAAAATGCACCTGATCCGTTTGGTAAAATTGTGGCTATTGGTATTACCACCTGGATTTCATTTCAAGCGGTGGTAAATATTATGGCAATGCTGGCTTTGGTACCGCTAACCGGTATTCCGTTACCGTTTGTTAGTTATGGCAGTACTTCCACCGCCACATTACTGATTGCCGTTGGCATCTTAATTAATA